>CAZFSF010000102.1:0-9906 GCA_964522045.1 uncultured Desulfobacteraceae bacterium | reverse complement strand
CGTCCAAGACGGGATTGAGTTGTTGGCATATTTGTACCCGTGAAAGCCTACAAAGTATTGGGCTTGTTAAAGAAAGATTTTTCTGCTATCTCTTTTAGGACAAAGCCGGTTGATCGTCAACGAAAAATAGGTGAGCGCGGACCTTTGAAACTTAGACACCTGAACCTGTGAGCCCTAAAGGCCTATTATGGAGGAAAGGATGCGAGTCATCACCGAGAAGAATGGGGGTGTTACAACTGTTATCATAAATCGTCCCGCGGTGAGAAATGCAGTGGATCGCCCAGCAGCCGAGGAGTTGGCTGATGCCTTCAGGACCTTCGATTCTGACGACGAAGCACATGCAGCGGTCCTTACCGGGACAGGGGGATTCTTTTGCGCGGGTGCGGACCTTAAGGGTTTTACAGAAGGTCGGGCCAACCGGCTAACTGAAGATGGCGATGGGCCGATGGGGCCGTCACGGATGCGGATGAAAAAGCCGGTCATTGCGGCTGTGGAAGGTTATGCCGTGGCAGGGGGCCTTGAGCTTGCCCTCTGGTGCGATATGCGTGTTGCGGGTCGTGACGCGGTCTTTGGGGTGTTTTGCCGGCGCTGGGGAGTCCCCTTGATAGATGGCGGGACAGTCCGCCTGCCGCGATTGATCGGGCTTTCCCACGCCCTGGATATGATCCTCACCGGCCGAGCGGTTGAGGCAGAGGAGGCTCTCGGCATGGGATTAGCTAACCGGGTTGTGGAGCCCGGAACTGCCAGGGCAGAGGCAGAGGCCATAGCCCAACAGATCATTCAATTCCCACAGCAATGTCTTCTAAGCGATAGACAATCGGCCTATGCGCAATTCGACCTATCTTTCACCGAGGCCATGAAAAACGAATTTCTTCTCGGGCTCAAGACCATTGAAAGCGGCGAGACCTTAGATGGGGCGACCCGCTTTACCAAAGGCGCGGGGCGTCACGGCTCATTCGGGGATCATTGAGAAGGCGGAACTCGGAGCTCGGAGCTCGGAATGCCGAGTGCGGAACTCAGCAGAACCCTTAACCCGAAACGCGCAACCCGTAACTCGCTTTCAGCCCCTACAGGAGGCCTTGAAGCTCTTCTTTTGAAACCGCGAAGGTCTTGTCGTATTCCTTCCAGAACTTCTTGTCTTTGTTCTTCCACCCGTAGCCGAATCGGTTATCAAAATAGGAACCCAGACGGGAGAACCAGTTCCCTGGTCTTTCAACCCCCATTTTTTTGGCTAAGAGCACCTCTTTCAGAAATATGTCGATATCGCTGATCTTGTCTTTGGGAATGTAGGATTTGGCGCCAATTTTTATTGAACCCACGAGATTGTCAGGGTTTAATCCGTGGGCCGTAAGCATCAATGCGGGTATCTTTTTCTCGGTTGCAATCTCCAATAAATCAAATCCCCTAACCCCCATAATATCCAAAATAGCGGCATCATAGGTTTCGGTTTCCAAGAGTTCTTTGGCCGATTCAAAGGATGTCGCGGTTACCATATCGCACTCATTGAGGATCTCCACCAGGGTATCCAGGATGTCCTGTTCGTCGTCTACCGCAAGAATCTTTTTCCCTTTTAGGATATCATTTTCAGCCATGATCGCTAATTCTCCCTGCCTAAAGTGTTTTGTAATCGGAAAGGTTCCACGCTCACATAGGAAATGGTTCAGGATGCTAAAGTTGAGTAATTCATCACACGGGAAACAAAATTGCCATCATATTATAGGAACATCACTGTATAGTCAAGCTTGAACTCACAGACATTACTGAACATATCTTCCTGTTCAATAAAATCTGGACTTTATGACAGAGAATTATCGATTTCTTGAAAAAAATATTTGACAAGATGAGACGGCTGATTTATAAATCGTCGGCGAGAGACCGACCGGTCTGGTCTTGGACGAATAGGGGAACAGAAAAGCTTTTATGGACCTCAAAGAAAGAATAATCGCCGAATCCCTAAAACTCTTCTCTTTAAAAGGATTCTTGAGTACTTCCATTCAGGACATAATGGAGAAGGCTCATACGTCCAAGGGAGGGCTTTACAACCATTTTAAGAGCAAAGAGGAGCTTTTATCCGCAGTGCTGGAAGAGGCGCGGAAAATATGGCGTGAGAATAATCTCGCAGATCTGGATCAAATAGAGGATCCTATTGAGAAACTCAAAATGCTGCTGGAAAACTACAGGGATCGATACCTGAAAGACACAACGAAGCTACCCGGTGGCTGCATTTTTGTTACCCTTTCCGTGGAACTCGATGATCAACGGCCCTATCTTACCGAGGAGATCAACAGGGGGTTTGCAGGGCTAAAGGGGATGATCAACGATTTCTTAGATCAAGGAAAGAGTGCCGGAGATTTGAGGAACGACGTGGACACAAAGGCGGTTACCGAGATGATTTTTTCAATAATTTTGGGAGCGGCCGTTATTTATGGTGTGGAAAAGGGCTCTTCAGGGGCAGACAATTCGATCAATGCCGTGATCAAGTATATTGAAGGGCTTGTTGTCTGATTTAAATTTGCAAACATTCTAATACGAAGGAGGAAAAAATGGCTTTAATGACACCGGAACAATTTGAAGAGAGTTTGAAGGAGATCAAACCGAGGGTTTTCATGAATGGAAAAAGGGTGGAAAATATCCTTGAAAACAGGAACACCCGGACCGTTGTGGAGGCCAACAAGGCCAGCTATGAATGGGCGCTTGATCCAAAGTACAAGGACATCATGACATGTTACTCCCCGCTTATAGATGACGTGGTCAATCGTTACACCTATGTAAGCGCCAGCACCAAGGATCTGGAAAAAAAGGCCGAGGCAGGCACTTTTACAGCAGAGATGTTGGGGACCTGTATATACCGGTGCGTGGGATATGACGCCTTTCATTCCTTAGCTGCCACTACGTGGGAGATGGACAGGGATTTGGGCACAGAGTATCATCCCCGGTTTATGGAATACCTGAAGATGGTGCAGACAAAGGACCTTTCCGTGGCAGGAGCGCTGACCGAGCCGAGGGGGAGCCGCAGCAAAAAAACCTTAGACTGGAAGGATCCCTATCTGTCTCTGAAAATAGTTGATAAAAACGATGACGGTATTGTTGTGCGGGGGGCTAAAATCAATATCAGCGGCGCATTTGCCAGCCATGAGTTAGTGGTTTTACCCCAGGCCGCCCATTTCGAGGGCGAAGAAGATTATGCCGTTGCATTTGCCACGCCAACCGATGCCAAAGGTATTACTTACGTGTGTCAATATACTCCATACTCGGCAGAGAGGGATGCCGCTGAAGATCTGGAGGAATTAGGCAATCCGGTGTTCGGCCAGCGCGAGACTTCCATGGTAATCTTTGATGACGTTTTCGTCCCCTGGGACCGGGTTTTTCACTGCGGTGAGTATAAGTATTCGATTAAGTTCGTGACGCGTTTTGCCAAGACCCATCGCATGACCTGTGGCGGCACCTGCAAGGTGGGCTTTATGAACCAGATCATCGGGGCATCAAAACTGATCCAGGAATATAAAGGTCTTGAAAAAACCACCCATATCAATGATCAGTTGATGGAGATGGTTGTCTTGAGAGAGACAGGAAGGGCCTGCGGTATGGCTGCTGCGCAAAAAGGTGCCGAGGAACCGGAGGGTTCCGGGGTGTTTTTACCTGATGAAATGATGGGCAATGTCTCCAAGCTAAATGTGTGCAATGCCTTCTGGCGGGTCATGGCCCTGGCCGGAGACATCGGCGGGGGTTTGATAGTCACCATGCCCTCCCTCAAAGAGCTGAAAAACCCCGAGGTCAAGGATTATGTGGAGGAGTTCTACAGCTTTGGCTCTGATGAGCCCACGGAAAACATCATGAAGGTTCATAAACTGCTGCAAAACTGGACGGCCGGTCAGCACGGGGTGGCCACTTGGCACGGTGCAGGACCGGTCATGGCCCAGAAAATCATGCTCCAGAGGGTCACCAATTATGACCATGAAAAAGAACTTGTCAAGCGGACCCTGAACATCAAGGACTAAGGAAAAAACGGCTAGCGAGTAAGCCGTGCCGGCGGATTTTGCCAACCCTGCAATTTATCTGAAGTTTCTGGTAGTTGCGAATCCCAGGGTGGGCATTATCCGCCAGGAACTAATGTCAGGGCGGGAGAATCACGCCTGAGGCGTGACCGCAGTAAAAAGAAACTTCAGGAGAAGGAAGGAGAGTTTGTAATGGAGACATATACAGGGAAACAGCGTGTTGCCGCGGCCTTCAAAAAAACCTTTACGGATCAGGACCCTGCCGTCGATCGGGTCCCCGCATATCCCTTTATGGGTCAGTGCAATCCCCAGCTCATAGGGGCTTCCATAAGGGAATTCCTGCTCGACCCAAAGGTATTTGTGAAGGCACAGGTGGCTGCTTATGAACGTTACAAACCGGATATCCTTCTCATGCAGTGGGACCTGCTCATGGACGTGGAGGCCTTGGGTAATGAACTGAAATTTCCTGAGGACAGCATGTGTATTTCAAGCAAGCTCGCCCTCGAAGATAAGGGAAAATTGGGCAGCCTGCAACTTGCTGATCCCACAAAAGACGGGCGTCTCCCCGGTTATCTTGAGGCCCTGGTAGAGACAAGAAGGATTGTCACCGAAACCGCCGTATCCCCCGTTATTGCAGGGCCCTGGACCATTGCCATAGGGCTGAGAGACGCTAATAAACTGCTCAGGGATGCCATGAAGGACCCTGATTATGTCCATGAGCTGATGAGGTTTTGCACCCGGCAGGCGATCAGGTTCGGGGATGCCCTTGTTGATCTCAACATAGGCCCCAACTATTCAGAGGCCCCTGCTTCATGCAGCCTCATCTCTCCCAGGATATACCGCAAACTCATCTTCCCTTACCACAAAGAGGTCGTAGACCACTTTAAGGAAAAGAAGGTCGGTGTTGGGCTTCACATCTGTGGCTTTACAAATCCGATTTTAGAAGACATGGTGAATACGGGAGTAACCAATATCAGCGTTGACGCTCCTACTGATTTGGCCAAGGCCGCGGCGGCAGCGAGGGGGAAGGCGGTGCTGATCGGCAACGTGGATACCAATCTCTTCTTTTACGGCACTAAGGAGGATATGAGACAGGCCATGAAAAACTGCCTTGACGCGGCCCCCCGGGACAGCGGCTATATCCTGGCATCGGGTTGTGAGGTCCCGGGCATTGCCCCGCCGGAAAAGATTGACTGGTTTATGGAATTAGCAGACGAGCTGGGCAGATACAATTAATTTCACCAGGTCGGCAAGGTACATTATCCACGCGACCCCTGTGGAGATCTTGCATCAAGAGCCGTTAAAAGACGGAATGAGGGGTGTTTCGCTTTTTGGCCGGGTCAGGAAAACGCGAAAGAAAAATACTCGCGTCATTTCTTTTGAGCTGTGACCGGGTCACCCTTGAAAAATAGCATAATGCTCTCGGTGAGCGATTCTATGGTATATTCAGGTGGAAGCAGACTCACTTTAAAGTTGTTTTCTTCAGCTGTTTTTGCGGTTATTGGGCCTATGCAGGCAACGGCCACATTTTGCATCCATTCCTGGATCCGGCCGCCATCTGTCTCGAACATTTTCACGAAATTGCTCACAGTAGAGGAACTGGTGAAGGTAACCATGTCTATGGATCCTCTCATTAGCAGCTCCCTTACCAGTCCCGTATCATGATCAGGGCTGATCGTTTGGTAGGCATGCACCACGTCAACATGGACCCCAGCCTGGCGTAACTGTTCGGGTAACACCTCTCGGGCCTTAACCGCCCTGGGGATAAGAATCTTTGCACCGCTGATTCCCAATTTCTCTAAAGATTCTACAACCGCTTCAGCCCGATACTCGTCCGGCATCAGGTCCGGCTTAATCCCCATCCGATGCCATATAGCGGCTGTCTTAGGCCCAATCACCCCAATCTTTATCCCCTTCAGATCCCGTATATCTTTCCCTAAAAATTCAAGCCGCTTTAGGAAGAACTTCACACCATTGACAGAGGTAAAGAGCAACCAGTCATATCCATCCAGCGCCTTGATCGCGCGGTCAAGAGATTCCCAACTTTCCGGGGGCATTACTTCTATGGTAGGGAATTCAATGCATTCCGCGCCCAACAGGGAGAGCGCACGGAGGAATTCACTGGCCTGTTCTCTGGCCCTGGTAACCACGATCCGTTTTCCGAATAGCGGCTTTGTCTCAAACCAGTTCAGATCCTCTCTCAGCCGGACCACATCCCCCACTACAATTATGGCAGGGGGACGTACCCGGTTTTCTTTGGACAACCGGGCAATATTTTCCAGATTTCCCAGCAATGTTGTCTGTTCTGCCAATGTACCTCTTCGGATAACAGCCACCGGGGTATCCGGAGATCGGCCATGGCGCACCAGATGCTCGGCGATCTTAGGGAGATTCGCCACTCCCATGAGGAAAACCAAGGTCCCGGCACCGGTTGCCAATTTGTCCCAGGCAATATCCGATTTCTCTTTAAGGGGATCTTCATGGCCTGTTACAAATGCAACTGTTGAGGTGTGATCACGATGCGTAAGCGGGATCCCCGCGTAGGCCGGCACAGAAATGGCTGACGTGACCCCGGGTACCACCTCGAAATCCACACCCGCCTTGACCAGGTCCTGGGCCTCTTCTCCACCCCTGCCGAAAATAAATGGATCGCCACCCTTGAGCCTGACAACGATCTCTCCTTGACTCGCCCTGTCAACAATCAACCCGTTGATCTCAGCCTGGCTCATGGTGTGTGAACCGGCCTTTTTTCCAACGTATATCAGCTCGGCCTCATCCTTAGCGTATTCAAGGAAAGCACTGTTTGCCAAGTAGTCATAAATGACCACATCTGCCTCACAGAGACATTCCTTTCCCTTTATAGTAAGAAGACCGGGATCACCAGGGCCGGCCCCTACCAGATATACCTTACCCTTTTCCATTTTTCCCTAATCCCTTCCCATAAATCTTTTCCAAAATCCTGTCTGCCCCGGAATCAAGCAATCTCCTTGCGAGGGCAATCCCGATCTCCTCGGCCTGATCCTTAGTTCCGATGATTTCTTCTCTTAAAATGCGGGAACCATCAAGCTCTGCCACCATACCCTCGAAACTGAGTTTGTCCTTATTTAGCTGGGCAAGACCGGCAATCGGGACCTGGCAACCCCCTTCAAGCTCCTTTAAAAAGGCTCTTTCGGTGGTAACAATTAATCTTGTGGGCTTGTGGTCAAGGAAGTGAATCAGGTTAACGGTTTGCTTATCGTCTCGTCTCACCTCTATCCCAAGGGCACCCTGTCCCACGGCAGGTAGGACCTGGTCAAAGGAGAGTGTCTGGGTGATTCGACTGGAAAGGCCCAAACGTTTGAGTCCGGCGGCAGCCAGGACAATGGCATGGAGATCCCCTGATTCAAGTTTTCGAAGACGGGTGTCAACATTTCCTCTTAATGGTACCAATTTAATGTCAGGGCGGGTATGAAGCAACTGTGCCCCCCTTCTGAGACTGCTGGTGCCCACTCTTGCCTGATCGGGAAGCTGGTCAAGCGTTTGGGCTTCCGTGGAGATAAGCGCATCAGCAGGATCTTCTCGTTTTGGAAAGGTAGAAAGCGTGAGCCTGTCAGGCAATTCAGCGGGCACGTCTTTCATGCTGTGGACGGCCAAGTCTACCTTTCTTTCTAAGAGCGCATCCTCGATCTCTTTTACAAATAAACCTTTGCCGCCGATTTTACTCAAGGGGGAGTCGAGGATCTTATCCCCCATGGTCTTGATCCTAATCAGATCAACGCTGATATCGGGATGTCTGGCCTCGATTTTACCCTTGACCCATTCACTCTGTTTGAGGGCCAATTTACTTGCCCTTGTGCCTATTCTAAGGATCATATCCGCTCATGAACGCAACAAAAATCGCGCCAACTCCAGATCGTGGGGGGTTGTTACCTTTATATTTTTCGCAGACCCTTCCACCACCTTGACCGTGACGCCTGATCTTTCCACCAAAAGAGCGTCATCAGGGGCATCTTCCCACCCTTCCTCTAAGGCCTTTTGGTGGGCTTTGAGGATGTCTTGGTAACGGAAGGCCTGAGGGGTCTGGACCATCCACACACTCTCTCTGTCGTATGTCTTCACCACATGTCGGAGGTCGTTGACCTTTTTCACAGTCTCCTTGGCAGGGAGTGCGGTTATGACCGCTCGATTTGTCATTGCTTCTTCGATAACCCTTTCTATAAGCCCTTTTTCAATTAAGGGCCGAACACCGTCATGAATCAAGACAAGATCATACTTCCCTTCTGCGGCCTCAAGGCCTAATCTGACGGAATCTTGGCGCCGCTTTCCACCGGGGACGACCTTCTTGACCTTTGTGAAGCCAAATCTCTCCACAATCTCCTTTTTGCAGTACTCCACATCATCTAAAGGAACCACTAAAATAACCGCAGCCACAGTGCTTTCCTGAAAAGGTTCAAGGGTCAGGGCCAGGATAGGCTTCCCGTCAAGGCTGAGAAACTGCTTGGCCCGTTTACTTTCCATCCGGATGCCTGATCCTGCCGCCGGGATTATGGCCACTGTCTTGACGGAATTTAGATTCCGCATGGGCACTCCATCAGTGATCTTCAAAAAAGAAAAGCAGGTTTCGGGGCCAGGCAAATTCCCCGAAACCTGCTCAAGATTGCAGTATGTATTAGCCTTGGGCAACCTTTCTGGTCTGCTTTTTCAAACGGTTGATTCGACGGCGAAGGATCTCCACATGCTTCCTGTCTTTGCTTGCCTGAGCCTCCTTCCTTTTCTCCCTAAGCTGGATGATCTTTGCCTTAAGCTCTTTCACGCTTACTTTCCGCTTCGCGGCCTTCTTTTTTTTCCCTTTTGCCGGAACCTCCTCTTCAATACCATAGTATTCCTTGATGACGTCTAAAAGGTCGGCCTTTTTCATCGCATGGACCCCGGTGAGTCCGGGGATCTCCTTGGCTACCTCCTTCAGTTCCGGGGCCGTCATCTTTTCTAAAGGTTTCTCGAACTCAGGTATCTTTGGTGTGGGTTCTTCGCTATTCTCTTTCTTCAACTCTTCTTTGCTTTCTTCTGCCATTATTTCTTCTCCTCTTTATTTTTCCTTCCCTACGCTTTCCTATTCGTCTTTTTAACATACCAGTCCTGCCAATTCAATAAGAACCCGCAATCAGCAACTTTGCTCCTTACCCCTTCTTGATAAAAGGTGTCAAGAGATCAATCGGGATAGGAAAAAACGTGGTTGTACTACTCTCGGATGATATCTCTCTCAGGGTCTGCAGGTATCTCAATTGCAGGGCCTCCGGATACTTCTGGATGATGCCTGCTGCTTCTGCCAGGCGATCGGCGGCCTGGAATTCACCTTCGGCATTGATCACCTTGGCGCGCCTTTCCCGCTCTGCCTCCGCCTGTTTGGCCATGGCCCGCTGCATCTCCTGGGGCAGGTCAATATGTTTCACCTCGACCGTCGTAACCTTTATCCCCCATGGATCGGTGTGTTTATCCAAGATATTCTGGAGCCGGGTGTTGATCTTATCCCTTTCAGCCAGAAGCTCGTCAAGTTCCACCTGACCGCAGACGCTACGTAATGTGGTCTGCGCCAATTGTGATGTGGCAAAGAGATAGTTTTCTACCTCGATGGTGGCATTGGTTGGGTCCATAACACGGAAGTAAATTACAGCATTCACCTTTACAGAGACATTATCCCTGGTAATAACATCCTGTGAAGGGACATCCATGGCAACAAGACGGAGACTCACCTTGACCATCTTATCGATTACCGGGATCAGAATAATCAACCCCGGCCCCTTTGTATCGATCACCCGGCCAAGACGGAAGATCACGCCACGCTCATACTCTTTGAGTATCTTGATGGCCGATGCCAAGAAGAGGACAACCAGCACGATAGCTAATATGTAAAACATCTTTCCCTCCTTTGATA
>CAZFSF010000101.1:0-10055 GCA_964522045.1 uncultured Desulfobacteraceae bacterium | reverse complement strand
AATGATGCGCGATTCAGGTGTATCGAGTCTCATTGTTGAACTTGATGACGATGGCGACGCATTCGGGATCATTACACGGAAAGATATCATTGAAGCGTTTCTATCGAACACAATTAGCGGGCCCGCACACCTGGTAGAGGACGTAATGACCAAACCGGCGATTACCGTCAATTTGGGCATGTCCATTTACAACTGCCAACTGTTGATGCGTATGGTAGGCGTAAGAAGATTGCCGGTCGTGGATGGAAATCAATTGGTTGGGGTTCTCAGTAACGCCGATATCTTCGGAAAACTGCTCGAGGACATCGCCTGACAACCGGGAAATCAGGAAAAGGTGAAACAGAAGCTTGCATCTTGCAGCCTTGACCAGCATCCCCGATAAAGTCGGGATCTTCGACAAGCATCTCCCGCTAAAGCAGGATTTTGCTAAGTCACGCCTCAGGCGTGATTTGACGCCAAGCTTCGCTAATATTCAATAAGGGAATCGCGACCTATTTTCCCCGGAGAAGTAAAACCGGTCATGGACATGATCCGTTTTAACTCCCCCGTCATCTGTTGGACAACATCCTTGACACCCTCATTCTTGTTGGCGCCCAATCCGTAAAGGATCGGTCTTCCCAGACCTACCAGTGTGGCTCCGAATGCCAGACCCTTGAAAGCGTCACTCCCACGCCGGAATCCCCCGTCCACGAGGATTACTGTTTCATCCCTTGCAACCGAGACAATTTCATCCATGACCTGGAAGGGATGGGGAAGATAATCCAGGGTGTGTGCCCCATGATTGGACACGAAGATGGCATCAGCGCCCGCCTCCATCGATTTTTCTGCGTCCTCCTTGCTCAGTACACCCTTGAAGATCAACGGGATGGATATCTTCTTTCTAATCTCCTTAAGCTCTTCGAGAGAGAGCGGGGAGCAGTCAAAGGCCATCTGTTTATCATGTACTTTGGTCCCCTGTCCGGAATCGATTTCAATCCCTAACCAGTTGACACCGGCAGCCTGGATTTCATCGATAGCATTGAACATCATCAGGCGGTCTTTTAATGGTTTTACATTCGCAGCCAAAGGGACCCCTGTTTCTGCAATAGCCTTCAGGTCCTGGGGTATAGGGGTGCCGGTCCACATGAGGCTCCCCGCCGCTTTAAGACCGGCTGCCACTTCCATGAGACCGTCGTCAACGATTGCGGGAATCGGCATGGTCATGGAAGACATGATAATGGGCGTATTCAAGTTAACACCCAACACAGAGCAATCCGTTCCTACTTTGGCCCCGTCAATACAACGCTGCCTGATGGTGTATCGATCAAGGACACGTCGGTTGTTGGAGAGGACGAACTCAGTCTCCGCCCCATCCAGCAACCAACCAATGTCACGGTTTCTGATTTCAGCTTCTCCCTTTTCGTAAATTTCCGTTAATTCCATTTTTCCTGTCCTCCTTTAATGGTGTGTGGTGGCTTTGACACCCTTCTATAATCCACCGAGATAACTACTTCTCAAAAATCTTTTTATAGTCGCCGTAACCCTCCTTTTCCAGGTCTTCCCTCCGAATAAAGCGAAGGGAGGCAGAGTTGATGCAGTAACGGAGCCCTGTTGGTTCAGGCCCGTCAGGAAACAGATGCCCGAGATGAGAATCGGCATGTCTGCTTCGAACTTCTGTCCTCTTCATAAAAAGAGTTCTATCTTCTATTTCAACAATATTTCCCGGCTCAAGCGGTTTTGAAAAGCTCGGCCATCCTGTCCCGGAATCATACTTGTTAGTAGAGATAAAGAGAGGCTCCCCGGAAGCTATATCCACATAGATCCCCTCCTTTTTGTTATCCCAGTATTCATTAGCAAACGGCCTCTCCGTGGAATTTCCCCGGGTCACCTTGTACTGCAATGGGGTCAATTTTTTCTTCAGCTCCTCTTCAGACAGTTTCTTGTACCTCTTGTTATGATTTCCGGTCTCTTCAATTCGGGTTTTGGCCTTCCAAACCTTTGTCAAGTACTGATCGCGACCGGAACCGCGTCTGTACTGTTTATACCCCATGGGGTTTTTCCTGTGGTAATCCTGATGATAACCTTCTGCCTGATAAAATTTGGAGGCTTTTTTAATTTCTGTAACAATCGGCTTGTCATATATCCCGGAATTATCAAGATCTGCCTTGGATTTCTCTGCTAAAGCCTTTTGCTCTTCGTTATGATAGAAAATTGCCGTCCTGTACTGTGGACCCCTGTCCACAAACTGCCCGCCCGGATCTGTCGGGTCAACCTGCCTCCAGAACAGATCGAGAATCTCTGAATAGGTTATCCTGGAAGGATCAAAGATGACCTGGACGGCCTCCATATGCCCGGTCTGCCCACTTGAAACCTCCGCATATGAAGGGTCCTTTTCATCCCCGCCCGTATAACCTGATACAACGTCTAAAACCCCCTCCAGATCTTCAAAAGGATGCTCCATACACCAGAAACAACCTCCGGCAAAGGTCGCCTTATCGGGTTTAGTTTGCGCATCTGAATCGCTATGTATCAGTACCAGTGCAGGTAACAAAAAGACGAATTTACTGCTTATCCCAAACATATTGACCTCCATTAATCTCTAACCCGAACTCAGGTCTTTATTGCCCCACCTCATGTAAATCCTGTTCCGGCCGTACAGGTATAGCAGTGGTCGGCTACTGCAATAGGGCTACCTGATTCGGGGGAGGCAGCCATTTCAGTGATATGAATCTTCCGCCCTCCCATATAAAGCCCTCTTGCTACATTGAAATCGCAGTCATAAAGATATCCGTCCCAGGAGACTGAAACCATCGTCCGGCACATGACCCCTTCGACCGCACATGGATTAAAACCTGAAGAGAGTTTCTCGATATACTTGTTCATGTTTCCGGATTTCAGAAGCCAATCGCGAAACCTTCCCAAAGGGACGTTTGCGAAAGTAAAGAGATTATTAAAGGCGATCCCCCACTTTTTTAAGAGAACCTGGCGGAACCGCTTTTCAGTCTCAGACTGTGATGACGGCAGAAATGCACCGGTCGGGTTAGAGACCAGGTTGAGTTCAAGTCCGGGGCCGTCTACCCCGTATCCAAGCGCGTTAAGCTTCTCTAAGGCGGCAATACTCATGCTGAAGATTCCCCTGCCACGTTGCGACTCAGTCTGAGCCTGGTTCAGGGAAGGGAAAGAGGCCACAATTACCACCCCATATTCTTTGAACAGCTCAAACAGGTGGTTTCGCTTGCCGTCATTTAGGGCGGAGAGGTTTGAGCGGATCATGATTCTCGGGGCAAGGGGGGAGAGTCTTTCAATGAGATCAGGAAGGTTATGATTCAGTTCAGGCGCTCCCCCTGTGATGTCTATGACCTCAAAAGAACACCTTTTTGCATAATCTATAATATGGCCAACTGTTTCGGAATTCATGTTCTCCTTGCGGCCAGGCCCGGCGTCCAAATGACAGTGCCGGCATACCTGGTTGCACAATAATCCCATATTGATCTGTAACGTGGTTGTTTGATCACGCTCCAGTGTAAGACCATGCGTGGCTAAGGTCTGGCGAAAAGGCTCTATGGGCATGGCCCTTTTACCACAACCCTTATCTGTTACTTTTGATGATTTTGCGGGTTCCATTGTTAACCTGCTTTTGGTGTTCACATAGAAAGCTTCTCAGCAATATTTCTCATCTGAATACCATGGACAAGGGACGCACCACCTCTGATAGCCGTTACCACATGAATCGCCTCGGTCATCTCAGCCATATTAGATCCCTTTTCCAGACAGGATTGAGTAAAGGCATCAATGCAGTAAGGACACTGGATGGTGTGGGCCACGGCAAGGGCAATGAGAGACTTCTCCCGTTCTGTCAGTTCTCCTTCAGAAAACACGGCCCCGTAGTAATCAAAAAACTTGTCAGCTAAGTCTGGTACTTCCTTCCCGATCTCTTCAAACTTTGGAAGGTCTTCAGGTTTGTAATAGGTCTCCATTGAGAAATTCCTCCTTTTTATGGTTCGCCAAATAGTTGATTCCCGCCTGGGGCGGAATTGAGTTGGACAATAATTCCCTTATCCCATATTCTTCACAGCCTTTGGTCCCCATGTTCCTGAGTCGTATGGAAAAAGGATTTCAGCTCGATTGGCACAAGTTTCACATCCCTCCAGAATAGGTGACAGAAAGGCCCAGCACAACTCTACACCGTCCTGCCGCCAGAAGAGCATGTGATCCCCCAACATCACATCTAACAGTACTTTTTCATAGGCATCCAGCACGGGGCCGGTGTAGTTCTGGTGATAATTAAAATCCATTGTAACCGACCTTAAACAGACCCTGGCGCCGGGGTTCTTTGTCTGGAAGGTCAACGAAATTTTTTCATCCGGGTGAATCCCTAGAATGAGTCGATTGGGAGTGATCTGCTCCCCTAATGTCTGACGGAACATGGAATGGGGGATCTCTTTAAACTGGATAACAATTTCGGTGCGTTTTTCGGCTAATCTCTTCCCCGATGTGAGAAAAAAGGGCACGCCCTGCCAGCGCCAGATGTCCATAAAGATCTTCATGGTAGCAAAGGTTGGCGTCAATGATTCAGTGTCGATCCCGGGTTCGTCGCGATAAGCCGGGACCCTCTTTCGATCAATGGCCCCTGCCCCGTATTGTCCCAGTACCAGGTAATTTTGAAGATCGCTAATGGGAAACGGCCTGATCGTTCTATATACCTTAACCTTTTCGTCACGGACCCGATCGGCCTCGAAAAGGGAAGGGGGGTCCATGGCCGTCAGGGCAAGGAGTTGCATCATATGGTTCTGGAACATGTCCCTTAAGACACCTGCCTGTTCGTAGTATCCTGCCCTGTGCTCTACGCCGAGGGTTTCAGCAGCAGTGATGCTCACACTGTCAATGTATCTCCTGTTCCAGAGAGGTTCAAATATGGCGTTGGCAAAACGAAACATGAGGATATTTTGAACGGTTTCCTTGGCCAAATAATGATCAATTCTAAAGATCTGATCTTCTTGAAAATGCTCATGAAGGGATCGGTCCAGATCGATGGCAGTGTCCAGATCGCGACCGAACGGTTTTTCTACGACAATCCTTGCCCAACTATTTCCCTTTTCGTTTTCTATTGATAAACCGGCTTTACCAAGCATTTGGGCGGTTGATTTATAAAGAGACGGTGGGATGGCCAGGTAAAAGACCCTGTTCCAGTTAGTGCCCCGTTCTTTGTCCAGCTTCCTGAGGGAGTCTGCCAAGGCCTTGAAAGAGGGGAGTTCACCGTAGTCAATTTCCTGATAGTAAAGCGATTTGGAAAAGTCTTGCCATTTTTGATCATCCAGGATGTTTGCGGTCTTCAAGGCATTTTTCATCTTATCTCTGAATTCCTGGTCACTCAGTCTTGTACGCGCGCATCCAACAACAAGGAAGGGATCGGACAAACCATGATTGATATATAAGTTAAAGAGGGCCGGGACGATCTTTCTCGCAGTCAGATCGCCCGAGGCGCCCACGATAACAATCATACAGGGGTCAGGATTTCCTTCGATGAGGCAGGACTCAAAAGGAATTTCCAGATCTGGCGCCGTAGTCCTGGCTATTGCAGGGTTGTTTCCATTTGGCATCTCGTCAGTGTTGTTCATAGCGATATCCTTTCATTAGAAAGCCATGCACGGGTGAACATCACAGGTGTTGGTAAACGATATCGTTCACTCCTTATCAAGCGGGGTAATGGAGTAGTGGAGTAATGGAAAAGCAAAATGACAAAACTCAAAAATTCCATTAGATTTCTTATTGCATACATTCTCCTTGATCCTAAGACCAATACTCCACCACTCCATCACTCCATAGGTCTTGATTTACACTCGCCTTGAACCCTTTAGTTCACCTTCGTATGAGGAGCCTATTCTTTATTTGCAACTACCGCATGGCCGCCAAACTCACGACGAAGGGCTGCCACAACCTTATCGGAGAATGAATCCTGTTTCTGGGAACGGAACCTGCGCATTAGAGATAATGCAATCACTGGCGCCGAAACACCGGTGTCTATGGCCTGTTGAACCGTCCATCGGCCTTCTCCCGAATCATCCACGTAGCCTCTGATATCAGAAAGATCTGCATCCTTGGCAAAGGCGGACTCCATTAGCTCTAAGAGCCATGAACGCACTACACTCCCCTGGTTCCAGAGATGTGAGATGGCGGCATAGTCCAATGATTCAGAGTAAGGAGATGCCTCTAAAATGTCAAACCCTTCACCGTAAGCCTGCATCATACCGTACTCAATGCCGTTGTGGACCATCTTCACAAAATGGCCGGAACCAACTCCTCCGCAGTGAAGATATCCCTCTTTGGGAGCCAGGGTCTTAAATATGGGCTCAAGGTATTGGTAGGTCTCTTTTTCCCCTCCAATCATTAAACAATAGCCTACCTTCAGACCCCATATACCACCACTGACACCTGCATCTATAAATTTGATCTCCTTTTCGGTTAACAGGTCAGCACGCCGGATGTCGTCCTTGTAATAGGTATTTCCGCCGTCAATGACAATGTCACCTGGAGATAGAATTTCTTTGAGCTGGACGATATGGTCATCCACGGTGGGGCCGGCAGGTAACATTACCCAGGTGACACGTGGTGGAGAGAGCTTTTCAACCACCTCACTAAGTGAATAGGCCCCAATGGCTCCTTCCTTTACAAGTTGATCCGTTTTGTTGGGTGTTCGATTATAGGCGATGACACTGTGGCCCCCCTGCAAGAGTCTTTTCGCCATATTCATGCCCATCCGGCCCAACCCGATCATGGCTAATTGCATATTCTGTTCTCCTTTCCGAGAAAGTATCGCTAATGGTTCAGATTCCAATCGTAAAACAGATGTTCCACCTCAATGGTGTCCATATGCTCGGCGAGATACTCTGCTTTTTCATCCTGGTCTAAGTAGGGGCGCAGGAAGCGGAAAATATCCCGCCTGTGACCAAAGTCCTTTTTATACCAGTTAAATATCTCTGAGAGGAGGATCTTATTTTTTTCAGGCAATATGACCACCTCTGAGCTGTTGATGAAGTTCCGGGTGGCGGTCTCAAGCTGGTCGTCAATGGCACCGGCTTCATAGAAGCGGATGGGGGCGCAGGATCGTGATCCGCACACCAGGGCAAAATGGATCCTGTTGTCCATGGGCTCAATCATGTAGGCTCGACGGGGGTCCCTCCCCTTAAAAACCGGGGACATCCGGTACGGGGGGTGGGCATTGGACCGCAGGATACCGTGCTCGATATCATCCGGTGCAAAGGTATAATCACCGATGTCATAGGCGATGTGGGTAAAAAAATTGCTGATTCCCCTTACAGACGAGTTCAACCCCAATTCTACAATACCCTGAACAACAATGGTATTATAAAGGTTGATCCAGAAGGCAAGTTTTTCTTCCCGGGTCACAAGACCTTTCAGATCAAACGCCTTAAGGTGTACTACCGACTCCAAATAAGAGCGGTATTCCTCCGATCTTTTCATGGCCGCATAATCCACCAGGCCACGATCCATACTGTAAAACATATCCTTAAGCTCGCCGATTGAAGACATCAGCTTTGGCGCCAGATCTGCGGCGGGCGATGGAATCACACCGGGAACCTCATTGAGGATCTTCACATCCTTCAATTTGCGGGATTTCCTGCGGCCTAACCAGTTCAGGGCCTGCCTGTCTTCATCATAGTACTCATAAACCAGGTCGATGAAAAGGGAGGAAGTCCAGCCGAAACTGTCCGAACCGTAACCCTTTCCTGTAATGGAGTCAAAATATTCATGAAATCCGAACCTTACCGGAAGCTGGATCATGTCCTTTTTCATGGCGTCTGACTTTTCCCGGTACCCGTAGCTCTTAAGCCCCTGAGAGAGCATCCAGTTAATGTTGATCCACACCGGTCCCCGCCAGTAGTTCTTAGGGTCAAATTCATTTCGGGCCATATCATAATTCGGGATAGTGAAACAGTTCCCCTGATGCAGGGCGCAGAAAGAAACTGAATTCAACCGTTCATACAACAGTTGGGCCTGCTTCTGACTGGCAGCGACTGCGAATAGAGGCATGAAGCTGGCCGCCGTAGCCGTGGGAAGTTGCTCACCCGTGATCAGATCAATGGGATCGAACTGCTTGCGTTCAGGAGACCACATCCTTTCCCTGATGGCCCGGGATGTCTGGGCCAGCCATTCCTCCACCTCACTGACGTCTTGATCAATGATCTTGCCCACCTCCGCCAAATCTCTGTTGGCCCTGCACAAAATGGAGTTAAACAACACATCCTGAACCAGGAAGGGGCACTGTCTGTAGATCTCGGTCTCATCGTAGTGGTTTTCCCTGAAGAGATCCACAAGATACACATAACGGTCGTAGTCTTCGTTGCTGGGGCGTTGTTCCACAGGCACCCCGTGCGCCAGGTCCTTACGTTTGTAAGCTGGCAATCCGGTCTTTTCAACCTGGATATTTTTCAGGGGACAGTCCCAACTCGGTGAGTTGTCTAAGCCCGACTCCCAGGGATGTCGGATATATACAAGTCCTGTTTTGACCGGATCACGGTGGCGGTAGAGGTAGCGGTGAGAGGCCATCAATTTTGGGTACATCTCTTTCAGAAAATCATGGGCGCTCCGTCTGTTTTTGGCATGCTGGTATATATGCAGGCATGCGATGGCATGGAGAGGTGGCATCGTAATCCCGCTTGTCAACCTGCCGCCGGGTACCTGCCAGAAGTCCGGTTCCGGAAAATAGTTGCCCAGGGCCTCAGGATTGAAAACGATCTGGGGAACCATGCCGTTCTCCCACTGGTGCCCGAAAAGAGAGTGGATCTCCTTTATGGCCCGGTCCTCATTATAGTGGGCATATCCGATGGCCATAAATGCCGAATCCCAGTTCCACTGGTGGGGATAGAGGGTTGGGGACGGCTTTGTGTAGCGGCCGGTCCAGTTCCCGTCTAATATCTTCCGGGCCTCTTTCACATAGCTTTTGAACCCTTTGGTGGAGAAAAATTCGAACATATCCTGATTTCTTACTCCCCTTTGAATTTCTTGATGATCTTGGGGATAAAGAATGAAAAGATAAAAAGTCCAATGGAAAAAAAGACCTTGAATGATATGAGTTCACCCCAATTGCCGGATGCCCACACCTCTTTCAGGGTCCCGATAAAAAAGGTGAAGATAAAGGTTCCTACAATAATACCGAGCCCCGTACCAAAAAAATAATCCTTGAAACGGACCTTGGTCAGGCCCATGCCGAAATTCATGGGCGTGAATGGGAAATAGACCAGGCGCAGGTAGAGAACCGTCGCGAAACCGTTTCGCGCGATGGCATCGTCATATTTTTTGAGCTTGTCTCCTATAAGCGAGGCGGCAAACTCCCTTCCCAAAGTCCGTCCGATAAAGAACGCAGCGCTCGCGCCAAGCATGGCCCCGATCCAGACATATAAGAAACCCCAGTAGGCCCCGAAAATGGCGGCCCCTAACCCGGTCAGCAATGTTCCCGGCAGGAAAAGGCACACCCCAACAGCGTAGATCAACATAAAGAGGACCGGGGCCCAGCGCCCAGCCGTTTCCAAAAAACGGCCCAGACTTTCCGCTGTCAGGTAATCCTTAATCGGTGTGAAACGGATGAGAACAATCGCCAGGACGACAAAGACAAACAGTATACCGGCCTTCACAAGGGCTTTACTACGGGTATTTGTGGGTTGTTTCGTTTCAGTCTCCATCTCTTTTTCTCCAGCACCTAATACCATCCACAGATTACGCAGATTAACGCAGATCATTCAAACAGACTATCCACCCATGCGCAGTTCCGTCCTCTGTCCTCTACCATCCATCCTGCATCGTCCATCATTCATCCAATCATCCGGCCATCCCAGTACCAAATACCCAATACCCAACTAACAGGCCCTCCCTTTGAGATTGAAAAAGAATTTCAGGCCTTTCTTGACCTTATCCGAAAATATCTTAGGAGAAAAGAACGTACCAGCCACACGCTTATTGATCTCGCCAAGCGTCGGGTATGGGTGGACAGCAGAGGCCAGGGTGGAAAGCTTTACCTTCCCGTTTAAAACGGCTACCCATTCGTTGAGCAGCTCTCC
>CAZFSF010000100.1:0-10120 GCA_964522045.1 uncultured Desulfobacteraceae bacterium | reverse complement strand
AAAATCCTCACGCGCCTTGATCTTGAACGAAATTGAGCATTTTTCAAAGGTCTCGGTCCAGCGCGTTGAGACACCCTTATTTTTTATTTAAGGCGCCGCCCGCTTTTACTCGCCTGCATCTTCTGCTTTTCTTAAGAACACGTGAAACCTGAATCACGCATTCCTATTTCCCAAATTCGGTTGGGATAGGGCTTGCATTTTGCGGGTCCCTCGCCTATTATCTCTTTCTTAAATTTCTTATATTTTGTTTGTAAGAACTTTGCCATATGGTTCTCCATAAGGAATAGGAAATGAAGAAGAGCCCATTGATTTATAAATGCCTGAAATTTGCCCTGCTGGGCTTCCTTCTTATCACTCTCTTTTCGAGTAGGCCCGCATTGGCCGCTGAGGCTCGACTTACTGATATTGTGGTCACAAACACCCGTGACTATTTACTCGCATATTTCAGCGTGGCCGATTGTTTTACCGAGGACATGAAAAGGGCGATTGACAACGGTGTCAGTACCACATTCATCTTTTTTGTAAAGCTGTATGAGGTTAGAAATTGGTGGTGGGATAGGAGCATTGCCGACCTTAAGGTGAGCCACGAGATAAGGTATGACAATCTGAAAAAGGTCTACATTGTGAGGCTGTCATCAAAAGACAATAAGAAAATTTATGTCAAGGATTTCGATGGGGCGAAAAAATTGATGTCCGAGATTGTAGGCCTGAAAGTCACCGAACTTCGCAATCTTCAGAGAGGAAACCATTACCAGATCAGCATGATGGCTGAACTTGACAAGATCAGGCTGCCCTTTTATTTCCATTATGTCTTCTTCTTCCTCTCCCTGTGGGATTTTGAGACCGATTGGTATACGGTTGATTTCAGATATTGAGTATTCAGGGATTTGATCCCGGCTCTACCACCATTACATAGTGTCCATCCAGAAATGAGATATTTTTTGCAGGGTCAAGGAAGATGAGGATTTTAACCACATGAATACATTGAAGTATTTCGAGGATTAAAATCCGAATCTGACGCAGAGATTGCGAAAAATAGCCTTTTATGGAGGACACTACCTAATCCACCAACATGAAAGATTACTTAGAGGCAGAAAAACAAGATTTCAGGAGAAGACGCAGAGAAAGATACCTGATTATTTTTCTCTGCGTGGTGATATCTTTTCTGGTCTATCTTGGGATGCGTATCTTTCACTTAGGACAGGCCCTTCCCTTTTCGAGCAGTATTATCGCTTTCGCACTGATCAATATCAATGTGATATTACTCCTCCTCCTCCTCTTTCTCACTGTCAGGAATTTGGTCAAACTGCTCTTTGAGAGAAAAAAGAGTATTATGGGAGCCAAGCTGAGGACCAAATTGGTCCTGGCCTTTGTTACTCTTTCCCTGTTGCCCACGGTCATTCTTTTTTTCGTCTCGGTGCAGTTCATATCTTCATCCATCGAGTACTGGTTCAGCCTTCAGATCGAGCGATCATTAAAGTTTTCCTTAGAAGTTGGCCAGGATTACTACAAGGGGATTACCGATGAGATCCTCTCTTTTGGCAATAATCTGGGTCGAGTAATCACCTATGAGGGGTTTATGATCCCATCCAACAAAGAGAAGCTTGAGAAATTTATTGACGAAAAGCGGAAAGAGCTTGGTCTGGCCTCCCTCCAGGTTTTTTCGACAAAACTGGACTTAATGGCCGTTTCCAAAGACCACAGGATTGATCTTACCGCTTTTAAAGGGCCGGGGCCAGATATCCTGAAGAAAAGTGTTGAGAAGGGTGATGACAGCCAGTATATCCAACCCTCGCCGCACGGAGATCTCGTTAGTGGCATCGTTCCGGTTTTTTCGAGGACCGAATCGAAGGCTGTGGTTGGTCTCGTGGTGTCATCTAAATTTGTCCCCGGCGCCTTTGTGAACCGTCTCCAGGCTATCTCAAAAGGCCTGCAGGAGTACCGTCAATTGAAGATGCTCAAAACTCCGATAATAGCCAGCCACATGATCACCCTCTCCATTGTTACGCTTCTTATCATTTTTTCATCTGTATGGTTCGGATTCTACCTCTCCAAAGAGATAACCGTCCCCATCAAGGAATTAGCCGAAGGAACAAATCGTATCGCATCAGGTGACTATGATTTCTTCATTGACTTGGAAACAAAGGATGAGGTGGGGATGTTAGTCAATTCGTTTAATAGAATGACGATGGACCTAAAAACGAGCAAAAACAGGCTCGAAAAGGCCAATAAAGAACTCATGGAGAGTAATCTTGAATTGGAACAGCGGCGACTTTACATGGAGATTGTCCTGGCGAATGTTGCTGCAGGCGTGGTGTCTGCTGATGCCGGCGGGAAGATCCTCACTATCAACAAATCAGCAGAGAGGATGTTGGACATAAGGGCGGAAGAAATTATCGGGAAACAATACAAAGAGATCCTGTCTGACGATTATTGCAAGGTAATTGATGGATTTCTGAAAGATGAGGCTCTTTTTCAAAAGGGCTACATAGAGAAACAGATAGGCTTATCTGTGGGAAACAGGACGCTGACCCTCCTCATTTCTCTCAATGTGCTTCGTGATGATCGTGGAAGGTACTTAGGCCTTGTTGTTGTCTTTGAGGATTTGAGTGAGATTGAAAAGGCCCAGCGAATGGCTGCATGGCGAGAAGTGGCAAGGCGTATAGCTCATGAGGTCAAGAATCCTCTGACGCCGATTCAACTGTCTGCCCAGCGGCTCAAGAAGAGATATGGAGACATATTAGATAGCGAGGACGCAGAGATCTTTGACGAGTGCACAGGAATGATTATCACGCAAGTGGAGGAATTAAAACGTCTTGTAAACGAGTTTTCCAATTTTGCCCGCATGCCCGCGGCCAATCCTGCACCGTCAGATATTAACGAGATTATTAATGAAGCCCTGAGCCTCTACAGAGAGACGCATAAAGAAGTGGACTTCGTATTTAATGATTCAAAAGAGGTCCCTGTATTTGATTTGGACAGGGAGCAGATAAGAAGAGTCATGATTAATCTCTTTGACAATGCCATTGAAGCGATTGAGGGTAAGGGAAAGGTGGTTATAGATCTTCATTACGACAATATCCTTAAAATGGTGAGAATCGAGGTGGTAGATAACGGGAGAGGGATAAGCCCTGAAAACAAGGCCCGCCTCTTTGAGCCTTACTTTTCAACAAAAAAACAGGGAACGGGGTTGGGCCTTGCTATAGTCAGCACCATCATTGCAGATCATAGTGGCTTTATAAGAGTTAAGGATAATAAGCCTAAAGGAACTAAGTTTATTATTGAGCTGCCAACCAGGATATGAGCGGGCCATGTTCTTGTACCATTTTCTCTGGACCATATGCCTTATTTTCTACCTGCCCGTAATTTGGATTTTAGGGAAGAGGCATTTGGATGGTAAGGGAAGCCGGGGTCTTGTAGAGCGGGCTCGCGAAAGATTTGCCTTGAGACTTCCTCAGGCCCTTCCTGCCGAGGGAAATATATGGGTTCACGCACTTTCTGTAGGAGAGGTTATTTCAGCCATTCCATTAGTAGATAGACTACGGATTGAATTTCCAGACAAGGACATAGTTTTCACGGTAACCACTGTTACCGGGATGGCTATTGCAAGGGAGAAATTAGATGCAAAGGTCAAGGCAGTTCTTACCATGCCCGTTGATGCATGGTGGTCTGTTCAGAGGATCGTCAATTTTGTCAAACCCTCTGTTTTCATCCTGATTGAGACAGACATCTGGCCCGCGTTGCTTTGCTCTTTGAAGCGTAAGGGGATAAAGAGCATCCTGGTCAATGGACGCGTTTCGCCCCGTACCTTCAGGTCCTATGGAAAAGCGCCTTTCCTTGTCCGGAAAATGTTCGACCCTCTCCACGTATGCCTCATGCAGTCGGATCTGGACAGAGAAAGACTCCTGCAGGTGGGCCTGAACAAAGAAAAAGTCATAACAGCGGGCAACATGAAATTTGACCGGGATATGGTCCCCATGTGTGAGGAAGAGCGTCAGGGATGGCTCGATGCATTGTACCTTGAACCTGCTGACCCCTTGTGGGTGGCAGGCAGCACCCATCCGGGAGAAGAGGAAATACTCCTTGATGTCTTCAAGAAACTGGGCGTTTCATTCCCGCGTCTGCGTCTGATCCTCGCCCCCAGAGATACAGGGCGATCCGGCGAGATCGTGACGATGAGCAGGAGGATGGGGCTCAGGGCTGTTTTGAAGACCAAAGTTTCGGAACCCCGCACAAAAGGGAGGGTGTTGCTTTCTGCAGCATCGGAAAACAGACGTTTTGACGTGCTTGTTCTGGATACCATGGGTGAACTGGACCGTATATGCGGGCTCGGCAGCGTGTGCTTTGTGGGTGGCAGTCTTGTCCCGGTCGGGGGGCATAACCTGTTGGAGCCTGCGAGCTTTGGCATCCCGGTGGTCTTCGGGCCCCATACCCATAATTTTGTATCAATGGCGGAGTCCCTGTTTGAGGAAGGGGCCGGGCGTCGTGTCCTGAACGGTGATGAACTCTATAGAACCATTAAGACCTTCTTGGAAAACGGGGAGGTGCGCACCCGGACCGGGGCGCGGGCAAAGGCGTTTGTGGAGAGAAACCGGGGCGCACTCGAAAGGGTCCTTTACCATGTGAAGGGTTGCATTGAGCAGGGAACCTAAGGCATGGAGATAGAGCTAAGCACAAGGTGTCATCTTTAACATTACGGAGCATGAGCCGTGCCTGACTGGTCCAGGATCCATCGAGAAAAACGATTCGGCCCGTGGACACTTCCTCTGTCCCTGTTTTCTGCCTTGTACGGGGTTGGGGTGCGGTTGCGTCTGAGCGCATACACAAAGGGCATTTTCAGAGGGAAGTCCCTTCCCGGTTATGTCGTGAGCGTTGGCAATCTGACCGCAGGCGGGACCGGCAAGACACCGGCAGTGGTGATGTTAGCCAGATGGTTGCTCGACCAAAGCCATCGGGTGGCCGTATTATCAAGGGGTTACGGCGCTCAATACAAACAGGAGATATTAGAGGTGTCTGATGGGAAAGGGACATATACAGATGCCCGTATGGCCGGTGATGAACCCTCTCTTCTTGCAAGAGAGATCCCCGGAAGCCCCGTGATAATTTCCAGGAGCCGTTACCGGGCAGGAATGTATGCCCATAAAACGTTCGGTTCCGATTGTTTCATCTTGGATGACGGCTTCCAGCACTTAGGATTGGAGAGGGACCTCAATCTGGTCTTGATAGACGCCTTTGATCCCTTCGGCAATGGACATCTTCTTCCATGGGGGCCTCTGAGAGAACCCCTGCATCAGTTGCGCAGGGCAGACGCCTTCATCCTTACACGGTTCAGCAGGGTGCAGAGCGCAGAGCATCGAGGGCAAGGCGTAAGGGGTAACACCAGGGATCACTCCGCGCAAAGGACTGTGACATTTTTGAAGGGAAAATTTCCTTCAATACCCGTTTTTTGTGCGGATCATATCCCGGACAAGTTGGTTTTTCCCCTTTCGGGTGAGGCTCATACTCCTGGATTTTTGAGAGGAAAGCGAGTCTTGGCCTTTGCCGGCATTGCCCACCCTGAACAGTTTCAAGAGAGTTTAATCGAATTGGGTGCGGATGTGATTCAATTCATAGGGTTCAGGGATCACTACCGCTTCGATGGGGATGAAATCAGGGAACTGATCCGTATGAAGGAGAGGATTGGAGCCAGGTACCTTCTTACAACGGAAAAAGACTGGATGAGAATCGCCCCTTTTACGCCGGCGTGTAATGACTTAGCCTATTTGTCTGTTAGATTCGCCTTCTTGCCGAGGCAAGAGGGCATTTTTGGAATAATTCGAAATGGCCTTTCAGGATAGTGGAACTCTTTCAATATGGATGTACAGGGCCCTATATGGGTTCGTATGGCTCATATCCCTAATCCCTTTTCGCGTAGGACAATTCCTTGGGAGGATGTTAGGGAGCATATTGGCGGTAGCCCTGAAGAGGCGAACAAAGGTCTCTTTGAGTAACCTTCGATATGTCTTTGGGGATAAGATGCCCATGGCTGAGTTGATTGAACTCAACGGCAGGGTTGTAGCGCATTTTGCCCAGATGCTGTTTGAGGCCCCCCATATCCTCAGGCTAAACCGGACAAATCTCAGTAAGTATGTGATTTTTGAGAATGAAGAGGCCTTCAGTCAGGCCATAAAGAAGGGGAGGGGGGTGTTCATTCTGACCGGGCACTTCGGAAACTGGGAATTCATGTCCGCGGCCACTGTCCTCCGGTTTAATATCGATAGCGGAGTAGTAGTGAGACCTGCTGATTTCGCGCCGGCCGACAAGCTGTTAAAGAGCCTTCGCTCCAGATTCGGGACGGAGATTATACCGAAAAAACGCGCGATGAAAAAACTGTTGGCGGCAAAGAAAGAAAACAAGGTTATCGGGATCCTCTTAGACCAGAATGTGGACTGGTATGAAGGGGTTTTCGTTCCATTCTTAGGTAAATCGGCCTGTACCAACAAGGGCCTGGCCCTTATTGCCTTGAGGACCGGGTCCCCTGTAATACCGGTTTTTTCGGTGCGGCAGTCGGACGGGAGGTACCGGGTAGTCTTTGGAGATGAGGTACCATTGCTGAGAACCGGTGACAAAATAAAGGACACCGAGGAAAACACAGCCCTTTTCACACGGATCATTGAGAAATATGTGCGCCAGTATCCGGATCAGTGGTTCTGGTTTCATAAACGGTGGAAGACCAGGCCTTTTTGCCCGCTTCCTGAAGATTATTACCGCACAGACGCAGGGGGTTAGTCGGTCGTGCTTAAACTCCTGGCCCGAGAAAAGATTGATAAGGCGAAGATCAAACGGATACTTATCCGCGCCACCAACTGGGTGGGAGACGCGGTGATGACCCTGCCGGCATTAGAGGCCGTCAAAGAGAATTTTCCTTCAGCCTCCATCACCGTCTTGGCAAAACCATGGGTTCAGCCGATCTTCAGCAAACATCCCGCAGTGGATCGAATACTAACATTCAGGAAGGGGGAAGGGGCTTTCACCGGTCTTAGTGAGATGATCAGGGCTATCTGGTTGATTCGAAAAGAGAGATTCGACCTGGCTATCCTCTTCCAAAACGCATTTGAAGCGGCCCTTCTGGCATATATGGGGGGGGTTAAATATCGCATCGGTTATAGAACGGACGGGCGTGGTTTCCTGCTGACGCACGGGATCATGCCAAGTGACGAGGTCTTGAAAATCCACCAGTCGGCATATTATCTCGCCATCCTGAAGGGAATGGGATGGAAGATAAAGAGCCATAATCCAATCATCCATATTTCTCGAGAGGATAAGGACTCTGCCGGCAGGATACTCGATAGAGAGGGAATAATGGAGTTGGATCTCTTGGTGGGCCTGGGCCCCGGTGCGATTTTCGGGGGAGCCAAACGGTGGCCTCCGGATCGATTTGCAGAGATCGGAGACAGGGCAGTTGAAGAGTGGGGGGCTAAGATCCTCATATTTGGGAGCGGCAAGGAGAAGGAAATTTGCAGCCAGGTCTGCAGTTCAATGGGCCACCAGTCCGTGAACCTCTGTGGCCGTACATCATTGAATGTGGTCATGGGTCTGATCAGCCGGTGTCTTTTTTTTGTAACCAATGATTCAGGCCTTATGCACATAGCCTCTGCCCTGAGTGTGCATACAGTGGCCATATTTGGTTCCACTGACCATGTGGCCACAGGTCCGCAAGGCCCGAAAACGAGAATTGTAAAGCATGAAATAGAGTGCGCGCCCTGTTTGAAACGTGAATGCCCTACTGATCACCGGTGTATGTTGAGCATAGGGTCGGACGAGGTTTGGGAAACGATGGAGAGGTTGCGGAGGGAAGTCCATTGAAAAAACCCGCTGTTTTTATAGACAGGGATGGCACTATTAACGAGCAGATGGGATATATCAACCATATCAGCCGGTTTGTACTCCTTCCGGGGAGCGCAGAGGCGATCAAGCTTTTGAACGATCATGGATATTTGGTGATCATTGTTTCAAACCAGTCGGGGATCGGCCGGGGATATTTTCCAATGGAACTGGTCAATAAAGTACATGCCCATATGAAGGCCTTGTTAGAAAGAGATAATGCAAGGGTCGACGGGATTTTTTTCTGTCCTCACTACCCCAAAGGAAAACTATCGGAATACAGCACGGCCTGTGAATGCAGAAAGCCGAAAACCGGTTTGATAAAAATGGCGTGCCGAGATTTTGATATTGATATGGCAAACTCCTATGTCATAGGTGATCGCTGTACTGATATCGAACTGGCCCGAAACGCGGGGCTGAAAGGTATCCTGGTGAAGACCGGCTACGGGCTTGGGGATCTGGAATATGTTTTCCCCCATTTGTCCTTTAAACCTTTTCATGTCACTGGGGACCTGTTGGAAGCCGTTCGGTGGATCATCAGAAATGACCCGGGCCATGTCGGAAGCGGCACGTGAATTCCTCACTCGAAATTCAGAGGTCAGCGTTTTATGAATGAAATTGAAAATTAGAAATTGGAAGAGGAAGCAGGTGTTCAGGCATTTGTAATTTTAGGCACTTTAGGCATTCCAAAAATTGAATATTCTAATTGTAAAATTGAGCGCAATCGGGGACGTGGTACACGCACTCCCGTTTTTAGAAGTACTCAAAAAAGGCTTCCCCGAGGCCAGAATTGACTGGTTAGTGGAGGAGGCAGCCTCCCCGATCATTGAAAGGCACTCTGCCCTTAGAAGGGTCGTCATATCCCGTAGGAGGTCGTGGCAGGAGCAAATGTGCAAGGGCCGTAACATTTTCTCTGTGATTGGTGAAGCCGCCCTCTTATTGAAAAGTGTCCGGTCAAGAGAGTACGATCTGGTTATTGACCTGCAGGGGCTGTTAAAAAGCGGCGTCCTGGTCGGTTTTTCGAAAGGAAAGAGAAAGGTAGGCATGAGCGGGGATCGAGAGGGTGCGAGACTTTTTTTGAATGAGCGGCCGATACCAGTGAATTATGGCCAGCACGCCATTTTACGATACCTCAAGGTGGCTGAATACTTAGGGTGCGATTCTGCCGGGTGGAATGGGCATATTCCGTTTTTTGAGCCTGACAGGCAAGCAATTGACCAGATCCTGGACCTTGACGGAATCGAGAAAAAGCCACTTGTCGCCATCAATCCGATTGCCAAGTGGCCGACCAAACTCTGGGACCCTGAACGATTTGCGGTCTTGGCAGAGCGGATCAGGGACGAGTTGGCGTGCGAGATTGTCTTTACCGGGAGTAGTATTGATAGGCCTGTTATCACTCGTATTGCGCGGATGATGGGGGGGGCGCCCCTTAATCTCACCGGGCGGACAAACCTGAAGGAGTTGGCCTATCTGTACACCCGGTGCAGGCTCCTCGTTACCACTGATACCGGCCCCATGCACATGGCAGCCGCCATGGGATGTCCGGTCGTGGCCCTGTTTGGCCCCACAGCCCCGTGGCGGACCGGGCCCTACGGCAGAGGGCATAAGGTCATCAGGGCTGATGTTGAGTGCAGCCCATGTTTCAAAGAGAGGTGTGACCACATGACATGTATGAAGGAGATAAGTGTGGAGCGAGTTTTCGAGGGCGTGAAAGAGGTTCTGGAATAAGTCTTTGACGTGTTCAGAGGTCGTCAATTGGTCAACAGGTTGATTGGTTGGGTCGTTGCGTTGGAAAATGAGGACGGGTGTCTTATTTTAGTGCTCAGTTGCGAAAGGAGTAAGATATGGCCATAAGTAAAGAACTGTTGGATATTTTGGCATGCCCCAAATGCAAAGGAGATATCTATCTCACAGATTCAGGGGACGGACTCATCTGCGATCATTGTAAATTGCTGTACGAGATCAAAGATGACATCCCTATAATGCTGATTGATGAGGCAAAACCGCTGGGTAAATAGCCTCTCTATGGGTGCAAATCATGACTCTTGGTAGTAGTTCTGAAATCTGGTTATTTCAATAAGCACAATATGATTTATGACAGGTTAAGGGCTCGGTTTTTTGTTGTTTTCTGGCTGTTTTTGTTATAAGAATGCTTTAAACAATATGGGCAAATAGCTATACAATATATTTATAATTCCGATGAGGGAAGGGAGGTGAAGTAACCTAAATTATAGCTTAATTGGTGTGTTAGTCTCTT
>CAZFSF010000099.1:0-10421 GCA_964522045.1 uncultured Desulfobacteraceae bacterium | reverse complement strand
TCCAAACTTCTCTCAACCCTTGGAGAAGGTCTATATCAGATCTAATCGAAAGGCGCAAGTGAAAAATTGCGCTGTAGTGCTAAATAGCTCATCAAAAATCTAAACCGTTCGACAGACAAGGTGAACGAAAGAAAGGCTTCAATGAAAAACAGAAGGGTAAAAGTACGCAGGAACGATCCATGCCCGTGCGGAAGCGGAAAGAAGTATAAGAGATGCTGCCTGCACAGGGAAAACCCAAAGGAATTAGAAACGGAGAAGGAACTGTATTTCCAAAAACACAGCATCAGGCTTAAGGAAAAAAAGGACATAGATGGTATCAGAAAGGCAGGGCGTTTGGCCCTGGATACCCTTGACCTGGCGGAGTCGCAAATAAGACCGGGGATCACGACTGATGACATTAACACCCTTGTTCATAATTTCACCATAGAAAACGGCGCTATCCCTGCCCCATTGAATTACCGCGGTTTTCCGAAAAGCGTCTGTGTATCTGTCAATGAAGTAATCTGTCACGGCATCCCTAAAGAGCGGGTTCTGAAGGATGGTGACATTGTCAATGTGGATGTAACTCCCATCTTGAACGGCTATTATGCTGACGTCAACAAGACCTTTTTCGTAGGAACACCGGGGGCTGATGCACAGAAAATTGTGGAGGTAGCCCGAGAATGCCTGAAAAGAGGGATCTCTGCCGTCCGACCCGGTAACAGCATCGGAGATATAGGCTTGGCCATTCAGAATTATGCGGAAGGTCAAGGATGCTCGGTTGTCAGGGAATTTGTAGGGCACGGTGTCGGTTTTGAATTTCATGAACCTCCCCAGGTCCCCCACTACGGCCGTAAGGGGGAGGGCATAATCCTGATCCCGGGGATGGTATTCACTATTGAACCGATGATAAACTTAGGGAAAAAGGCGCTGAACATCTTAGACGATAACTGGACTGCCGTAACCCGGGACGGCTCACTCTCAGCACAGTTTGAACAAACCATCCTTGTCACGGACAATGGCTTCGAGAGCCTCACTCCCTTTGATTTGTAATGGAGGTTCAAGGTTCCATTTTATCGAATGAATCTGATTGAACAGGCAAGAGATTTGGGTTTTGTTGCCCTGGGCTTTTCCCGTCCCGGAGAGCCCTTATTTTTTGACCGGTTCTGTGCATGGATTTTCGCCGGCAAGCAGGGAGAGATGGACTGGATGGGGAAGCATCTAAATCTCAGGAAAAATCCTGCAAGGCTGCTGGAAGGCTGCCAGACAGTCATCAGCCTCGCCTATCCTTACTCTCATAAAAAGCCGTGCACACCTGAAGGGTTTTCAGCCGCAAGGTACAGCGAGCCTCACAAAGTTGACTATCATGACCGTTTGAGGAAACTAACTAAGGTACTGGGGAGAGCAGTCAAACAACAATATCCTGGGGCAAAGACAAGGGTCTGCGTTGATTCGGCCCCCATACTTGAGAGGAGCTTTGCCTACTGCTCAGGCATAGGATTCATTGGAAAGAACAACATGTTCATCATACCAGGCTATGGATCATTTCTTTTCCTGGCGGAAATCCTGACAACCGCTTCCATTCCGCATCCTGAGACTGAATTTATGGAGAGTCGATGCGGTTCATGCACCAAATGCATAGATGCCTGCCCCACCGGTGCGCTGGAAGCCCCTTACAGCGTGAACGCCTCCAGGTGCTTATCATACCTGACCATTGAAAAAGGCGGCACGGTTGACGATGATACGGGGAAAAAAATGGGCAATTGCTTTTTTGGCTGTGATGTCTGCCAGGAGGTCTGTCCGTTAAATGAAGTGGATAAATCCAAGGTCGAAGTCCTCCCTTCAATAAATGCCATACTCAACATGGGGGAGGAGGATTTTAAGGAAACCTTTGGAAAAACAGCCATTGCCCGTGCCGGCCTAAGCAAAATCAAAGGGAATATAATGAATCTGAGGGAATACGCAGAACAAATCTGAAATGGAATTTTGTGATCTTAACTGCCGATACGCAAGATGGCCCGAGGATGAGACCTTAGACGGGTCAGGAAGCTGCAGAACTTTTCAGGCAATTTACTGCTCTATAAAAAAACGGCATGTTCACAAAAACATGCCGTGTCATGAAAAACAAAAGAGGCAAAAAGGGCACCGGATCAAGGAAAGTCCTAAACTCTCATAAGTGCGTCATTTCCAGATATCGGCTGATCGCTCCATCATACTCATGGGTTAGACGAAAGACCTTCCTGGCTAATCGAAACCTGGTCTGGAGGGTGGTTTCACCTCCTGAATCCTCCATTTCCTTCAAAACCACGTCGTAATCGACAGGGTCAACGATAACCGTAACATCTTTGAAATTCTTGGCCGAAGATCTGAGCATAGAGGGTCCACCGATATCGATGTTTTCAATCGCTTCTTTCAAAGTTGCCCCTTCTTTAGCGACTGTTTTTTCGAACTGATAGAGGTTAACGACTACCATATCAATACCCTTAATCCCATATTCCTCCATCATCCTGACATGTTCGGGATTGTCTCGCAGACCCAGAAGCCCCCCGTGAACCAGTGGGTGAAGAGTCTTGACACGGCCATCCATCATCTCCGGAAACCCGGTATATTCGGAGATATCTGTAACCGAAATTCCGCCCTGACGCAGCGCTTTCGCGGTTCCCCCGGTGGAAAGTATCTCAACATCAAACCTGGAAAGAGCTGTTGCAAAGTCCACAATCCCTTTTTTATCGGTAACGCTAATAATGGCCCTTGCGATTTTACTCATCTGTCAAATCTCCTTTATGTCAATTAACCTTGTTGTCATCGTCTGATACGGGGAAGGGGACCTTGACAAAGTCAACGCCCTCGTCTTTCAGGATCTTTTCCTCATCAGCGGTTGCCGACCCACGGATGCTCCTTTTTTCAGCCACACCATAATGGATTTTCAGTGCCTCCGCAGCAAATCTTGCGCCAACATCCTCGGAGTTGTTTTTGACATATTCCACCACCTCTTTTGCGAGCCGCTGGTAATCAATGGGTTGCTGGCCAGTCAAAGAAGCTGGTTGCGATTTCTTTACGGCAACGGGCGACATGACTTTCTTTATGCTTGAATCGTCACAGTACGGACAGCGAACAAGATCATGAACATTTTGTTCTTCAAATGATTCATGACTGTCAAACCAGCCCTCAAATATATGTCCCTGGGGACACTCCAAATCAAATACAATCATCTGTGGTTTATTCCTCCATCAGCCGTCTCAGGATTCTCAGGTTCAACAAATCCCTATCAGCGCCGGATTCGTCACTCCCTTTAGGGGTCTCTAAAAGAAACGGCAAATCCCCAAAAATCGGGGATTGCAAGAAGAAAGCGAAAGCCCTTTCTCCAATAGAACCCTGTCCAATGTGCTCATGCCTATCGATTCTCGACCCTAATCCCTTCTTTGAATCATTGAGGTGAAAGAGCCTGCACCGATTCAATCCTATAGTAGCGTCAAAGTCCCTGACCAGTTTTCTGTAGTTTCCCTCATCCCTGAAATCATACCCAGCCGCAAAAACATGGCAGGTATCCAGACAGACCCCTAAGCGTTCCTCTGCCTCTGTTTGCCCTATGATCTCGGCCAAATGTTCAAACCGGTACCCTAAATTGGTCCCCTGCCCGGCCGTTGTCTCAAGGAGTATCTTGACCTGAAATTGTGAGGTGCGGTCAAAGACATGATTAAGAGCCTCTGAAACACGCTTAATGCCGACCTTTTCACCATCACCTAAGTGGGAGCCTGGATGCATTACAACATAGGGGATACTTAAGCGTTCCGCCCGATCCATTTCATCTAAGAGGGCATGAAATGACTTTTTCCGGTCCTCTCGGCGAGGCGAGGCCACGTTGATAAGGTAACTGTCATGGGCGGCTACCGGCTCTATTCCTGTCTTTGTCCGGGCCTCGTTAAAGGCATCAATCTCTTTCGGGGATAATTCTTTGGAAATCCACCTGTTCGGATTCTTGGTAAATATCTGGATTACCTCGCAGCCCCCCTTTTTTCCCCTGAAAAGGGCCTTGGATAAGCCACCGCTGATGGACATATGGGCACCCAACAGCGGCATGTTATCTCTCAGCATACAGAACAGCTAAGATCTTTGTCCTCTTGTCTCCGTGGCATTTGACCAGATGAGGGACAGTGGAGTCATAGTATATTGAGTCACCCGGTTCAAGGATATGGATCTCCTCTCCAAGTCGGACTTCCATAGTGCCCTCCAACACATAGATAAATTCCTGTCCATCATGGGTAGATCTTTCTTCCTCTGTTTCAGCGGGATCAAGGGACACAAGGAAAGGTTCCATATGCCTGTTTTTCTTATGAGGCGCTAAAGATTCATAGCCATAACCGTAATATTCTCCCTTTTTGGAGTCGTATCGAGATACCACCTTACGGTCACTCTTCCGCACAATAGTATATGCCCGGTCCTCTTCCCCTGATATAAAGTATCCCATTTTCAAGTTAAGGGCCTTTGCCAGCTTTATTACAATCCCCAAGGGAGGTGCTAAGCTCCCGCTCTCGATCCGCTCCAGAAGGGAAACATCCAAATCTGTCCTCTGTGAGATATCCTGAAGACTGAGATTACGGCCTTCCCTGACCGCCTTGACGCGTTCACCTACATTCACCTGAATATCTTCCTGAGGCGGTTCCTGACTGATGCTGTCTAAGAAATCCTTTTCTTGATCTCTTTTTCCAAACTGGCTGCTTGCATCGGCCAGAAAATCGCGGTGGGCATCATGGGGATCAGCAGTTCTTTCTTTCATAGTCTTTTCCTCTATCCAAACCCGGTTAAACCAGGGTTAGCAAATTGATGAAATTTGAATTTATCATCTCCTAATATCGATGGTCAAGTTTCAATAAATTGTGGTGCGAATCGTAAAAGATATCCCGGTGGAGCGGGACTGGTCCCTGGATATTAGATGGAATAAGGAATTATTTTTCATTTTTTTAAGCCTCAGAAGAGAACCCAATAACTGATAGATGATGTTATAAGCCAACGTAGATGCTAAGTTTGTTATCCAGCATCAAGCATCCAGTATCCAGCATCGCTTCGCCTCAACCTGTAAATTGGCATCTTCTTCAAATGGTCGGTTTCCCCGTTGCGTGACAGGAAGGCGAAGCTTCGCTGGAGACATGCATAAATCATATCAGGATTAGACCCTAAACCCCTACGGGCCAGAGTTCGATCCCGCAGGGTGGGACTAAAATCCGAAATAATATGGATCAGGCTTCAAGCACAAAAATGACTTCCATTCTCACGCGATACTCACTAATGGTATCATCTTCAACCGCCACCCTCTGTTCGAGAACCCTTAGTCCGGTAATTCCCCTTAATGTCTTGCTCGCCCTTTCAAAACCAACCCTGATGGCATCATCAAAACTGATTGTAGAGGCTCCGATGATCTCCGAAACTCTTGCTACGCGCTCCATAAGACAACCTCCTATTTACAGCGTATTAGCGAAGCTACACTCAAATCATGTCTGAATCAACGGCCTCCTTTGTCCACCCTCTCTTTGGTGCCCAGGACTTTGAATAGAATCCGACAAAAGACTTCTCTTGACACCAATGAGTCACAAGACTATTGTATTAATCGCTTGCAAAGCTAAAGGATAAAATCAAAAAAATCAATGATTTTTTCAAATATCCTATTGAAAGGAAGGTCTTGTAGCCGTGTTGGAAAAACAATATATCGTTGACGATCTGACATTAAACGAATCATGGAGGATGTTTCAGATCATGGCCGAATTCGTAAAAGGCTTTGAAGTGATGCCCGATGCGTATCCGGCAGTCAGCATCTTTGGCTCTTCAAGGATCAAGTCCAAGAGTGCCATCTATAAAGACACAGTAGAGGTGTCTCGTTTGTTAGTTGAGAGCGGGTTTAACATCATTTCCGGCGGGGGACCAGGTGTTATGGAGGCGGCAAATCGGGGAGCTGCCGAGGCAAAAGGGAAATCAGTGGGTCTTCACATCGAGCTTCCAAACGAACAGGAGCCCAATAAATATGCCAATATCCGGCTTCATTTCAAGTATTTTTTTATCAGGAAGGTCATGTTTGTAAAATATTCGGTTGCTTATATTATCATGCCTGGTGGGTTCGGCACCCTTGACGAGCTCTTTGAGGCCCTGACGCTTATTCAGACAAAGAGGATCAGATATTTCCCTGTCATCCTGATGGATTCCAAATTCTGGGCAGGGCTCTTGGATTGGGCCAAAAAAACATTGATAAAGGAGCAGACTATTTCTGAAGCGGACTTTGATATATTCAATATAGTAGACACTCCGGAAGAGGCCGTTGCTATTATAAAGAGAAGAATTGTTATCTAAACCCAATAAAAGGGAAATCGAGAAGTTCAGGTCGTTGCTCAACAGATTCGGGCTAAAGCTGTCATGGGATCAGACCCATAAGCTGGGTATTTTTTTAGATGAGTTAGAGGAATGGAACAAAAAATTGAACCTGACAGGCCTCTCTTCCCGGCAGAGCATTATTAACGAACTCCTGATCGATTCCATGATGCCGGCTCCTTTCATGCCTGATGACGGGTATCTCCTTGACATTGGTTCAGGGGCAGGTTTCCCCGCAATTCCGATAAAAATCTACAAGCCCAGCCTCAAATGCCAGCTCATGGAACCTAATTCAAAAAAGATCAGTTTCCTTAAGCAGATCATCCGACTCGCAAAGCTCGAAAAAATCGACATTATCAAGGGACGTATTGAAGAAGAGGGAAAGCTGCTTCATCCTGAAGGATATGATGTCATAACATCGAGGGGTCTGGCGCCTCTACCCCAGTTCCTGACATGGTGCGCCCCGCACCTAACACCAGACGGCTTAATAGTAGCCTTTTTGGGTAGCAAGAGTGAAGAAGTCCTTAAGAAAAGTGCGGACGTTATCGGAAAGCACAACCTTTTCCCTTTCAAATCAATCTCCTATTCTTTATCCGGGAAGTCGTCGGGGAGAAACCTTCTGATTTTGAAAAGGCGCGGCAATAATAGCTAACCCGGATAAATCGGAAAAATGACTAAAGTGCGTCCCGCAAGGCGGGATGACTAAAGTTGGTTTTTTCATTCGATGTTCGATGTCGGAGTCTTCGCTTACCTGGACGTTAATTTTTTTTCAGGTTAAAGGCCCCCGCCCTTATCCCCTTCATTAGTGACCTTTCTTCCCACTTAGTCTGAGACGGCAATTTGGCAAAGCGCTATTCGTTTGCCTATTGCCCTGCTGCCCATTTATACTCTCTAATCAACAGGTTGATTTAGAGGGGACAAACACAGGGGGCCTTGGTTATCGGTACCCTATTTAACGTACTTGAAAGAAACATTCAGCCTTGTCCGGAACGATGTCACCTTCCCGTTTTCAATGGTCATGTCCAGTTTAGTCACTTCAGCGACTCTTAGGTCTTTTAGGCTCTCACCTGCCGTGCCAATAGCTGTCTTTGCCGCTTCTTCCCATGATTGGTCGCTCGTCCCAACTAACTCAATAATCTTGTATGTGCTTCCAGCCATTTTTATCCTCCTCTTGGTTGAACAAGGTTACAGCCAACACTTCATTACTCAAAAAAATTTCACCTCCTTTCCATTAGAGATATTTTTCACAATCTATATTTATCTATAGTATATCAAATTATCCAATCCTGTCCAAGATTATTTTTCTGCGAACATCAAAGTCAAGGGCAAAATCGCCAGAAATTCCAAACAAAACCTCGACAGCAGGACTATTGACAACCGCTTAATGTTGAGCTATTGTTCTTATGAATCTGACATGAACCCCGATGTTGCGACCAATATTGACGTTTTTCTACAATAACCCTGTTTTGTCCCGATGTTAGCAGGAAAACCGTCAATCCCATGCCACGGCAGGCATTCACATTTAGTATAGCCACATATTTCTATATTAGGTTGGACTCTAATGCAACATCGGGGTGAAAATAGAGGATTGAGTTGAGGGCGGGAAGGCAAGCTGGGTGAAGGGATGTCAGAAGACCTGCCGATCATAACGAGTGGAGACGCCAAAACCCCCTTCGGGTCTATCTATTTGACCTGGATGGGGTTTGTTTTTTTCTACGACAAGGGCAGAAATATATGCTGAACATAAAAGACTATTTATCTTTAGACGGCCTCGGGACCGCACTTAAGACACTCACACTGTTTCCCTGGCCAAGACGCGAATCTGAGGACTTTGGCTCGTCACTCATATGGTTCCCGGTCATCGGACTGTTATTGGGCCTCATTCTCTACGGGATAAACCTTCTATTGGGGCTGTTGCCTTTCACCCAATGGACTGAAGGGACTGCCCTGCTCCTGTTGGCCATGGACATTTACCTGACAAGGGGATTGCATCTTGATGGGTTGGCGGATTGGGCCGATTCCATAGGGGGGTTTTTTCAGAGGGAGAAAAGATTGTTGATTATGAAAGACACCTCCTTAGGGACCTTTGGGGTCTTGGCACTGCTGGTAGCCTTGCTCGCCAAATGGCTCGCCTTCGAGAGACTCATATCGTGCGGTTCTGTTGTCTGGCTCATAATTATATTCACTCTTTCGAGAGGAATGATGGTGGAACTCATGACAACCCTACCTTATGCCCGCGCTGAAGACGGGATGGGGCAGCCATTTGTTGCCCAGGCTTCCACCCGAAACAGGGTCCTGTCACATGTTGTATCTATCGTCTTTTGTATCCCTTTTGGGCCATTCTCCTTTTTACTCTTTTGCCTCGGATGGCTTGAGACAAGGTTGTTTGGGATTCGTTGCAGGCATGAATTCGGGGGTATTACCGGAGATTTGCTTGGAACGGCCAATGAAATGGTGGAAATCACACTGTTAATGGTATGCGCACTTTTAGGTGAAAGCCTCCTATCCTATACAGGGTGGGGGTGGGAGTGGGCATTCTAATTAGTATCAATTTTTCATTAAATGAATATATTTGCTTGACTTGTGTAGGTTTTCTGTTTATTGCTACTTCTCAGTACTCATATTATTAACCATAAATCAAAGGAGGGGGTATGGCAACTGTAAAACAAATTCAACTTAGATTGCAGCGTTCCAAGAAAAAACTTACAGGACTTAACAAAGAAGTGACAGCTACAAAGGGTAATATCAAGAAATTGGAGTCCGAGCTTAAGAAGGCTAAAGCAGCAGACAAGGCAGCAAAGGCCAAAAAGAAAAAACTCGTGGCTAAGAAAAAACCCGTGGCTAAGAAAAAATCAGTAGCCAAGAAAAAAACTGCAGCAAAACGAAAACCTGCATCTAAGAAGAAGTAACCCTTTTTTCTGAGGTCATTTTTGTCGAGCACTTAATTTCGTGCGGGCAGTAGGGTGCCCTTTGCCAAGGGGTGTACTGTTTCTGTACGTATTCATGTGACCTCTAATATTCAAGGGGAAAGCCCCATTTCTTTAGCTGCGTTTCCATACTCGCCCTGTGACTCCCAGGCCAGAAGTGCCTGCCACACGAAGGGCAGAAACGTATATTAGTCATGTTTTGATAAAAGACATATTCTGGGATCTTTTCACCAGCGACCCCTTCACGGGCTTGCCTCAAGATAGCGTTACATATCAGACATCTGTTGAACCAGGTTGAACGAGCAGGTTCAAGATGGAGATCCCTCTTCAGTTCCATCAATTGCTCACTTACCTGATTGCCACTGATCAACACGGCACCACTACTTAGCCTTTCAGCCCTCCTCTTATGCCTGGTAAGAAGTATTCTACCCTCCCTCACAAATGCATCAATGGCCTCAGGGGAATAATGCGGCTGATAATGGGTGTCATAGCCTAATGCTCTGAGCCATTTGGCCAATTTGCCTACCATAGAATCAGCTACAAATCTCCATTCTTTCTTTCCTTTTTCCATGATATGACCCGAACTATTGATGGCCTCGTAAGAAGTAAGGAGTGGAACCTGAAAAGCCTGTATGTTGTGTAATAATATGTTGAAATATGTAATGTGTAAACATTTTACGTAACCGTTCGCAAGTTTCTTGTCCAGCGGGATCTTCGACCTATAAGAATCCTTGCATTACTACAAAAAATCTTGTATCAAGAATATCATGGAAGAGATTCTGGTAGGTTGGATCGGATTTACAGATATCCGGGCATCCAAAAACTCTGAAAAGGATGGTTTAGGCCCCATCGGTCAGGCGGCCAGGGCAAGAACATTCGATGAAATCTGCCTCATCAGCGATCTGGCCCCCGGGGAGACAGAGCAATATATCCAATGGCTCCGTTCTTTAACAGAAACAAAGATCATCCTTTGTACCGAAAAACTGACCGGTCCTACCCGATTCGGCGAGATCTATGAAGCGGCGTCTAGGGTAGTAACGGACATCCGATCCCGTCACGGAAAAGAAGCATCCCTGACCTTTCATCTCAGCCCGGGAACGCCAGCCATGGCCGCAGTCTGGATAATTCTTGCAAAGACGCGTTTCCCGGCAGAACTGA
>CAZFSF010000098.1:0-10910 GCA_964522045.1 uncultured Desulfobacteraceae bacterium | reverse complement strand
TCCTCGCCATGAGGGGGAGCTGTGAGGAGCGGGCGAAGTTGTTTGACACGGATGTCTTTCTTCAAAAGATGCGGGATGTGATTGAGGGGAAGGTTTGAGTGAGCCCTAAGTTCCTTAAATTGTCAATGCTAAATATTCAGTTTTCAATCCAATAGGAGTCTCTTGACCTGTTCAAGGGTAAGATGGTCAATCCGAATCGATTTCATCCTTGATCGTTCTCCCGAGATGATCCTGAGCTCTCTTTTTGGCAGGCCTAATTTCTTGGCAAGTAATTTCAGCAGTGCCTTGTTTGCCTTTCCCTCTATTGCCGGAGCCGTGAGCTTTATCTTGTAGACCCCGTTCTTTTTCTCCACGATCTCATCTTTAGAAGACCGGGGTAAGACCTTCACGTCTATAGTGGTTTTTTTGGGGCATCTTTCAAAGATTTTGAGGTCTCCCCTCTGTCAGCCAAGACGACCAGCCATCTCTGCAAGGCTCCGGACTAAGAAAGATTGAATGAAAATGATGGCCAAGATCACAAGGATGGGGGAAAGATCTAACCCCCCAAGATTTATGGGAAGCCTCCGTCTTATCTGGTAAAGCACCGGTTCTGTCACAGACGTCAAGAACCGAACGATTGGATTATAAGGATCAGGATTAACCCATGAGATAACTGCCCGGGCTATAATAATCCACATATAAAGGGTCAGTCCGATATCAATCACCTTGGCTGCAGCACCTAAGAAATTACCAAAGACAAACATGGGATCTATTGAACCTCCCTATTTCAGACCTCGTTAAGTCCCGCCGGAAGCGGGATTGAGTTGTTAAGTCCTGCCCCAGTCGTGACCTAACTATTTGACGATCTCTTTATTGACCTCAAATGCTGTTAGAATTCCGTGGCACTTACATGCCGTACCAAGAATCCACATCCTGGCCTTATTTGTCGAGACCTTCTCCGCCACATTTTTCAATTCCTCCACCTTATACCCCCCCAATCCCGGAGCAAGCTGCCGACTTCGTATGATATGCATATTGAATGGAGGTAAATTGAGGTTTCTTAAAAGAGCGTATAAGGGTTGTTCGCGTCTCTCTCCTGTTACAGTGCAGGAAGCGGGCTCCGGGCAGTCATCAGGACAGAGAAAATCTGCGTAACTGACCAGCGTCGACCCTTCGCTTGCAAGCCATGCGTTAGGCAGCGGGGGATTCGTTTCAGGCACGGGCAGTTTTTCTATTTTCATGTCCCCGGGCAAAAATCCTTTCAGCCATTCATAGGCGAGATGTATCGGAAGCGCAGGGACGATGGTGTTGGCCTGTTTCAGGTAATGAAAATTTCTTATCAGGAACTGAATCCCGTCACCTAAGATCTTCTTGACCCGGAGGTCCTTTAGATTAGAAAGGCCTTTCTTATCCGGATCTACGACGAAAACAGGCGAATCGGAATGCTGACAGACAATTCGAGCGGCCCTGGCTCCAAAATGGCCGGCGCCTATTATGAAAACGGTATCTTCAGAAATTTGGTTTGAATCAATGGCCATTTTGGATTTTGCATTGCTACGCAGCTGCTGAGAAGGCTTCTTCGCCATCCGTTTTGCACCCTGCGCCTTCCTTGCAACTTACACCTTGCGCCTTAAAAAATGTGTCAGAGAAGGTCATAAGCCGGGTCCTGTTCCCCGAAGGGGTCACCCGCCTCCGGGACAATGACCATTCATCTAGCCTCGACGTTACCGTCGAGATCAAGCGACCTACCCGGGAACTCGGGCGGACCACCCTCAGTCGCTCCCCTATTTGGTTTTGCTCCAGGTGGGGTTTGCCAAGCTCCCGCCGTCACCGGCGGGACTGGTGAGCTCTTGCCTCACCGTTTCACCCTTACCCTGTCAGACAAAACCAGTCTGACGGGGTGGTTTCCTTTCTGTTGCACTTTCCTTCCCGTCGCCGGGACTGGGTGTTACCCAGCACCTTGTCCTGCGGAGCCCGGACTTTCCTCCCCCTTGAAGCCAAGGCGGCGGCCATCTGTCCTACTCTGACACACTATAAACTCAAAACTTTACTCACTTTCTTTATTTTGATAGCGCTCATCATCGCCCCAATAGATAATGCGTGTGCAGTTGGGGCAGGTCATGAGTTTATCGCCTCGTATTAATTCGTTAAATTCCTGTGGTGGAATGTCTAAGTGGCATGTCTGGCACACGCCCTTTATAACCGGGCTGACTCCTATACCGCCCTTATGTGCCCTGAGAGAATCATACCTTTTTAGCAGGTTAGGGTCAACGGCCTTGGCGAATCGTACTCTCTTCTTTTTAATCTTATTAAGGTTCCGATTCAAGGTCTTAAGTATTTTCAGGATCTCATTATGATCCAACTCGAACTGTTGCCTCGTCTCTTCGACTTTTTCCCTGTTAGTGGCGTACTTGGTTTCAAGCTCCTCTACTTGTTCTAAAATATCGATGACCCTGTCTTCCCAAAGCAGTTTTTCCCTATTTAAATCATCAATCTCCTTCAGAGCAGCCTGGTATTCTTTGTTGGATTTTATATTGGATAATTTTATATTAGATTTTTTCAGTCTGTTTTCTACCTCCCCAATCTCCTGCTCTGCCTGCCTCCTATCATGTGTGAATGCCTCAAGCCGGTTTGCCTCCTCTTCCAACTGATCTTCCACTGTTGCCAGTTTCTCTTTAAGCCTTTGGATCTTATTGGGCACTTCCTCTTCCTTGATTTGAATATCTCTCATCCGGATATCGCAATCCTGGAGGGAGATAAGAATCTTTATTTTTTCTTCCAAATCTTTACCTCGGCTGAAACAGGTTGAAACGTTTGTAGAGGGGTATTAATCATCAATCCATATGGGGTCGGTTTCATTCTTGTCTGTCTCGAACGTAACTTCCCAACCCTTTGCCTTTAATACCTTGTTTAAATTCTTTACAAAAACCCTGAATGCGGTCTTTTCCGTATGAAAGTGGCCTCCGTCGAGAAGGGCTATTCCCAAAGATTTGGCCTCTAATGCAACGTGGTGGCCGACATCCCCGGTCAGGAGGAGGTCAGCTCCTTTTTCATAGGCAAGGGAAAGGAGACTCCCACCCGATCCCCCTACTACGGCAAGACGATGAATCAGGGCGTCTCTTTGACCGACCACCTTGATATTTTGAGTGCCGAGGGCCTTTTTGACATTTCTTGCCAGGGCAGACAATCCAGTCGGTTTTGGCAGATAGCCAATCCTCCCCAAGCCCACTCCATCCATTTCGTCAGCATTCTTCAAGACCTCCACATTTCTAAGACCCATAAGATCTGCCAGGATATCGTTTATACCTCCCTGGGCCGCATCTAAGTTGGTATGCGCAGCCACAATGGAAACCCCCCTCTTTGCAGCTTCTGCAACTACATCACCGGGAAAGGAATTGATATCAAGCCGCGACAGGGGCTTGAAGATCAAGGGATGATGGGTGAACAGCAGTTGAGCGTTGGCTTCAGCTGCAGATATAAGGGCATTAAGTGTCGGGTCGAGGGATGTGAAGACCCTTCTGATTTTTTGAGACAAAGAACCCACCTGGAGACCGGGATTATCCCAAGGTTCGGCCAATCGTGCGGGCGCGATGGTTTCTAACAAGCCTAAGAAGTCCTTTAGCGTGGGTTTCATGTTAAAAAAGTCAAAGGGCGTATCCTCTTAAGGATACGCCCTTTATGGAACAATTATTCCCGATCCGGGGAAAACATAGCTAACAAAGTCCTTGGAAACATGTGAGAGTCTGGATGTTGGTGGGCCCACCTGGTTTCGAACCAGGGACCTACCGGTTATGAGCCGGTGGCTCTGCCAGCTGAGCTATGGGCCCTCTGATCATTCCTATAAACTGGTAAATACAATGCGCATCCAACAGAAATTTGTCAAGAGAAAAGGTGTATAGTTTCAATTATCCATAAAGCTTTTCAGCTTTTTGCTTCTGCTGGGGTGCCTCAATTTTCTGAGCGCTTTGGCCTCTATCTGTCTGATACGTTCTCTGGTAACGCTGAAATCGCGACCTACTTCTTCTAAGGTGTGGTCTGATTTTTCACCGATACCGAATCTCATCCTAAGAACCTTCTCCTCTCTTGGAGTGAGGGTAGTAAGGACCCTTCTTGTTTGTTCGGCTAATCCGAAGTCGACAACCGCATCTCCAGGGGAGAGGACATTTTTGTCCTCAATAAAGTCTCCCAGGTGGCTGTCTTCCTCTTCGCCTATAGGGGTTTCGAGAGATATTGGTTCTTTGGCTATCTTTAGCACCTTTCTAACCTTGTCAAGCGGGAATTCCATCTTTTCGGCGATTTCTTCCGAAGTCGGCTCGCGGCCATGTTCCTGTACAAGATAGCGGGATGTTCGCATGAGCTTGTTAATGGTTTCTATCATGTGGACGGGAATGCGGATAGTCCTGGCCTGATCCGCTATGGCTCTGGTAATCGCCTGCCTGATCCACCAGGTAGCGTAGGTGCTGAATTTATATCCGCGTTGATATTCGAATTTGTCCACCGCCTTCATCAATCCAATATTTCCTTCCTGGATAAGATCAAGGAACATGAGGCCCCTATTGGTATATTTCTTGGCAATGCTGACAACCAGCCTCAAATTGGCCTGAATGAGCTCTGATTTTGCTCTGTTTGCCTTCTCTAAGCTTTTTTCCACCCTTTGCAGTTTGAGTTTTATCTGGCGGGGGGTCAAATCAGTCCGTTCCCTGGCTTGCTTGATGATTTTTTGGGCGTTATCCGCCTCGGACTTCAAGACAATAATTTCACTCTTTGTTAGGCCGATGGGTGCGATTATCTGGTCATCTTTTGCCGATTTTGGGATCTTGGCAGCACACCTTTTCAGATAAGAAACCGGTTTACCGCCTGCCCGCAACATACATCTTTCTAACTGCCTCTCTGCCGCTTCGACCTCCGCTGACAGCTCCTTAAACTTGTCAATCATTCTTTCAACCTGTTTTTCGTCCAGGCTGAATGAACTCACAAGCTTCATAATCTTCCCTTGATCCTGCTTTATCTTTGCTGCGAGTTTCTTTTTTGTTTCGTCTGTGCAGCGGGTCTTGGCCTTGTCACGCCTATTAAGGCACATACGTTCATTAAACTCCCTAATTCGATTAATCAGGTTTATGACAGTCTCCTTCCTCTCACTCATCAGCATGTAGCTGTCATCGTCTTCCATATCATTGATAACGTCTTTTAGTTTTACTTCATCATTCTTGAGCATTTCCCCTAACTCGATGATACGCTCCACTCCCACACCGCAAAGGAGAAGCCGTTGCAAGGTTTCATTTTCACCTGCCTCAATTCGTTTGGCTATTTCGACCTCTCCTTCTCTCGTGAGGAGAGAGATGCGGCCCATCTCCTTTAGATACATTTTCACAGGGTCAGCGACCCCGGCCGCTGCCTCTGCAAGATCTATTAATGCATTTCCCTTCTCCTCTGCTTTTGCCGCTTTTCTCTTCGCCTTCTCCGCCTTTTCGATTTTGTTCTTAGCCGCATCATCAATAACCATGATGTCTAACTCTTGAAACATCATCATGAGTTCATCGATCTGCTCCTCAGAGGAAACAAAATCATCGGACAGATCATCATTTAGCTCTTCAAAGGTAATGTAGCCCTTATCTTTCCCGTTATGGATCAACCGCTTTAAATTGATCATATCGGCATTCTTATCCATCATATTACCTCTATTCGCTATCCGTTAAATAAGTAATAACCAATAACTGACAACCTGATAGGCTGAAGTTAGATAGACTGAGGGCATTTAGGCTGCAAACTAACAGCCTTCAGCCTAAAGCCTAATCTGCGCCCTCAGTTTCAATAATAGATCGTTCAAGGCCTCGGGATCGCCCTTGATTTCCTTAAATGAGTCTGAGAGCATTTTTTGACGTGCTTTTTCCCTGATTTCTTCGACTGCCTGTTTTACCTCCTGATCCGAATAAATGGAGTCGGCCACCATTACCTCTCTAAGTCGTATACGAACATCGTCATTATCGAGGTTTTCCTCAATATTTCCGAGTGAAAACTGGCCTTCCCTGCGATGTTTCTCGAAAATGACTTCAACAATTTTTGAGGCAGTGTCGTCGGAAAGCAGGGTCCTGCAATCAGAGTTTATCAGCCCGGCTATTGCTTTGGGATGATGCACAAGCAGGTTGAGTAACTGAATATCTCCAATTTTCTTCTCCACCTCTGGGCCTGCCAATCGACCTTTCAGACCTCTTTCAGGGGCGTTTCCTGAAAGGTTTTGTTTGAAAGACTTCAGTTCAGACAAGACCACTTCCTCTTTGATCCCAATCTGTTCCGAGAGACGTCCCGCATACAACGAACGTTGTGCAGCATTCCGGAGTTGCGCCAGGACCGGCAGGATTTCCTTCAATGCATGAACCTTTCCCTCTATGTCTGAATTGCCTTGCGTCAGTTTCTGATCAAGAAAAAAGTCAAACATTGAAGAGGCGCTATCCAAAAGCCTTAAGAACTCGGGCAGGCCCTTTGTGTTTACAAAACTGTCCGGATCATGACCATTGGGTAAGACAACCGCCTTGGCTGGAAGTCCCTCATTCAAAAAGAGGGGCAGACTTCTTAAAGCCGCATTTCTTCCTGCTTCGTCAGAGTCGAAGACTACCACGGCCTCCTTGGCATATCCTTTTATCTTTCGGATATGCTGGTCGGTCAGGGCAGTCCCAAGGGTGGCCACCACCTCGTCCAGCCCGTGCCTTCTTAAGGCCAGAAGGTCCATGTATCCCTCAACAATAACCGCTATTCCTTTTTGTCTGATCGCCTTAAAAGAGGCATTCAATCCATAGGGAAATTCTCCCTTATGGAAAACCGGGGTTTCGGGCGTATTCAGATATTTGGGCAGAGAGTCGTCAAGGACCCTCCCTCCAAATCCAACCACCTGTCCTCTTAGATTTAGAATGGGGAAGATAACCCGGCCTCTGAAGCGATCGTAATATCCCCCGCCCTTTTTGGGAATAATCAGACCGGCCTGGACACCCTTTTCCAAGTCTATCTTATGCTCTTTTAGATAATCGGTAATTCCGTGCCATTTATCAGGGGCATAACCCAGGCGGAATTCCGAGATAATCTCCTTTGAAATGGCCCTTTTCTTCAGATAATCCGCTGCAGGGTTTCCTGTTGCAGCTTTACTCAATGCCTGTTGGAAATATAGTGCAGCGGCCTCATTTATCTTGAGTAGGGTCTCTCTGAGATCACTCTTCTTTTTTTCTTCAGACGCGGAAAATTTCTCAGTGATTTGTACATTATACCTTTCTGCTAAATCCTTCAGGGCCTCTGGGAAGGTGAGTCCGTGATACTCCATCCAGAAGGCAAAGATATCTCCTCCCTTTTTGCATCCGAAGCAGTGAAACATCTGCCTATCCGAACTGACCGTGAACGATGGGTCCTTTTCAGCGTGAAATGGGCAGAGGCCAATAAAGTTCTTCCCGGCCTTTTTAAGCTGAACAAACTGACCGATGACCTGTACAATGTCGGCCGCCCGTTTTATTTCTTCTTTGGCAGACTGGTTGCTTGGCATTTTTAATTCAAATTAGAAACCTTGGTCTAAAAAAGGGCCTCGTTTCTGGAATCAGCCTCAGCTCGTTTCGGATGTCTCTTGAATCATTTGATGGTTTTAGGGATAAGCCATGTGATTGACCCGGCGAACAGGAGGCATATCGCGACAGGATTTCCATAAGGTGATAATGTCCGAAAACCTGATATGTATGCTCGATCATCGAGGCTCTATCAATAGGTGCGCAATCTCTTGGTCATTGTGTGATTTCACGGCGCAAACTATCAGAAATCTTTGGTCCTTTTTCGGCAGGCTACGAAGTTAGAAGTTTTTTTGCTATCTTATTTACTTCTTTTCCCTCTACCTGTCCTGCCATTCTGGCCATAGCCGCCTTCATGACATTCCCCATATCTTTGGGGCTCTCAGCAGACAGCTCAGAGATGATTTGGCGTACAGTCTCTTCGATTTTCTCCGGGGTCAACTGCTGGGGCAGGTATTCGTAGAAGATCTCGACTTCTTTTTCTTCCTTTAGGGCCAAATCCTCACGATTCCCGTTTCTAAATTCCTTTGCAGCCTCTTTCCCTTTTCTGACTAAGGATGAAACAACGGACTGGATTTCTTCATCCGTTAATTCACGCCTCTTTTCCACCTGCAAATTTTTTGAAGAACTCCTGATCATCCTTAAACAGGAAAGGCGGATGCTGTCCTTTGCCTTCATGGCCTGTTTGATATCTTCAACTATTCTTTGATTTAGAGACATGGTCTTTTGTTAAAGGTTCAGGGTTCATATGAAAACTTTAAACCCTTTATTTTACGACAGATATGCAATATGTCAACTCCTAACATCATTTTTTTTGTCTTTGCATGCCTTTATAGCTTCAGCTAAGTCAAGGCTTCCATCGTATATGGCCCTGCCCGTAATCATTCCAGTAACTCCAACCTCTGCCAGTGGCAAAATGTCTAAGACATCCGAGATTTCAGAAATCCCACCCGACGCTATTACCGGGATTTCAATTGATTTTGCCAGGCTCTTAGTGGTCTCCACATTGCATCCTGTTCTCATGCCATCCCGGTTGATATCAGTATAAATGATTGCTGCTAATCCGGTCTTTTCAAACTGTTTTGCAAGTTCCAAAGGAGTCTGTTTGACATCCTCTGTCCACCCCTCCACTGCAACGCGATCGTTTTTGGCGTCTATCCCTAAAATAATTTGTCCGGGAAAGGCACGGCAAGCATTGTGCACAAATTCCGGGTCCTTATGGGCGACAGTCCCCAAAATAAGGTATTGAAGCCCAAGTGAAAAGTAGGCTTCCAGGACAGACATCTTCCTCACCCCGCCCCCGAGTTCTACAGGGATAGGAACAGAGTTCACAATTCTCTTGATAACCTCTTTGTTGACCGGTTTGCCATGTACAGCGCCATCCAGATCGACGAGATGAAGTCTCTGGGCGCCGCATTGATGCCATCTTACCGCCATCTCCTCGGGCACATCAGAAAAAACGGTTTCATCGGACATTCTCCCCTGTTTGAGCCTGACACAGCGGCCCTCCTTTATGTCAATTGCCGGGATAATAAGCAAATGTCTAATCCTTTGCTGCCTTTTTCTTAAGTGGAGAACCAGGCATGTCCAGTAATAGTTTATCCAACCCGAATTTGGCCAATTTCTTGGCTGTCAGCCATAAGCCATCGCTTTTGATATAGGTCTTCAAGTCAAAGAGATTTTCGAATAAAGATTTCTGGGTCTTGTCATAGTTGCCTCTCCAGAGAATAGCTCCATCTGACGGTTTCACAAGAGAGAGATCAAAGGCTACTGAAGGCGGGCTCTCGACCCCGAAATCAGAGCCGACCCGCTCTCGCCAACGGTATACCTGGCCTATCAGAACAGCATCCGCCCCAAAGGTCCTTCCCACTTCCTGGAGCATTTTTAGAGGACTTATTCCCACTTTTGTATCTGAGCCTACGATGCTTCCAACGATCCCTTTTGCCTGGCCAGGCGGTATCAGATCCCACCTCTTGTCGGTGATTAACATGTCAAATAGCTGATCTGTCAACCACTTAACCGCATCTTGGGGAACGGGTTGAGACATAAAAGCGGTGCCTGTTATCGGATTTCGAACCAGATTGGGTTTTTCTCCTTTAGAGATCGCGGCCCGGAATCCAATAACGACAACCTTTTTTATTATTGGCTGGGGAGGGGCTTGAGACTGAACAGGGGCCCGGCCACCTTGGCAGCCCCCGTTTGTTAATAGGAAGAAAACGGCAAAAAGCCATAAGTAATATCGTCGGGATTTTCCTCGATCTTTCTCAGGCATGGGTGCCTCGCCTACTACAAAATTCCTTTTGTAGAAGGTAACTTCCCGCTCAAGCGGTCTTCAATACCGGTAGCCTGGTCTAAGGCCCTCCCAAATGCTTTGAAGATGGCCTCAGCAACATGGTGAGGTTCGTCCCCTGAGAGCAGGTCGATGTGTAGCGTTATGCTTGCATTGGTTGCCAGGGCGCGAAAAAACTCTTTGACCAAACCGATGTCAAATGTCCCTGTAGTGCTTTTTTTGAGAGTTACCCGGTAGACGAGGATCGGTCGATTTGAAATGTCGAGGACTATCCTTGCTAAGGCCTCATCCATCGGGACAGTCGATTCGCCGTACCGCCTGATTCCGCCTTTGCCACCTAAGGATTTTTTCAAAGCCATTCCGAAACAGATCCCCAAGTCTTCAACCGTGTGGTGGTCGTCAATCTCTCTATCTCCCCGGGCTTTCAGCTCTATTTCCATAAACCCATGAGCCGCCATCAGGTCTAACATATGGTCCATAAAGGGGATACCAGTATCTACTCTGGAAGGGCCGACCCCGTCAAGATTGAGAAGTAGGGAGATATCTGTCTCCTTGGTTTTCCTTTCTATTTTTGCCTCTCGTTTCATTTGGTTGCCTTGCCTCAGACATGAGGACGAGAAAGTTATTTCGTCCTTATTCCTTATTATTGCATAACGGAGAAAAAATGGTGGAGATGAGGGGATTCGAACCCCTGACCTGTACGTTGCGAACGTACCGCTCTCCCAGCTGAGCTACACCCCCACTTTACCAGTTTTCTACTATCGTCTGATCCATCAAATGAAATTTCATCTTGAGCAAACCTTGATAAAGCCGGAAAAATTAGCAAAAAAAGAAATTAAAATATAGCGATATCAGTAAGTTATGAAGAAGACAAATTTGGAGTCGGACTTTTTATGAGACCATCAATCTTACACATAACGTTTTAGTATATACATCCATAATATTAAATCAATCTTTTTTTGGGGCATCGGGTCGAAATTATTTGACATTAGATATGTTTATGGTAAGAATTAGTTATTGCCCCCGTAGCTCAGGTGGATAGAGCATCAGATTCCTAATCTGGGTGTCGTGCGTTCGAGTCGCGCCGGGGGCACCAAATA
>CAZFSF010000097.1:0-10999 GCA_964522045.1 uncultured Desulfobacteraceae bacterium | reverse complement strand
AGGGTCTCATCTCCCTTGTCAGACAAAACCGAACGTGATACAATTTAAGATCTATAAGCGTTGATGACGGCGCTATTCTTTTGGATCGGGAGGGTGGTCCCGGTTGCCTAAGGAAAAGGAACTAACGATTCTGCCTGCCATTTTTCCAAGGATAAGAGTCCAATCATGAGTGAAATAGATTTTTTGTCCGAGGTTTCTCTCTTTTCCCACATGAAAGGTGAAGATCTGAAACGAATTGCTAATCAGACCCGGCGCCAGCAATTTGACAAGGGAGAAGTGATTATCAAAGAGGGTGCTCATGGCAGTAAGCTCTTCATTATCATCAGCGGTCGGGCTGAAGCTATCAAGAACCTTGGCGGAAAAAGCGAGATGGTTTTGGGATTTTTTGGCCCACGTTCCTACTTCGGAGAAATGGCTCTGATCGATGATCTGCCCCGGTCGGCAAGTGTGGTCGCCAAAGAGGATACGCACATCCTAACCTTGGAGTGGGATCTGCGCAAAGAGATAGAACAATCCCCCGCAATGGCTGTTGAATTGCTCCAGATGTTGAGCCAGCGCATTCGGGCCAATGAAAAATTCATAAGAAACACCTTAGGATCATTCTTGCCTATTTGCGCTAACTGCAAAAAGATACGCGAAGATGACGATTCATGGACACCTATAGAAGAATACATCCGTGACCATTCCGAAACCGAATTCAGTCACGGAATCTGCCCTGAGTGCGCAAAAAAACTGTATCCTGAATTCTATAAGGGATGAATCGCGCTCAATCCAGCCGCAATCCCCGCATTGCACCTAATGCGGCCCGCTCAATGGCCAAACAGGCCAGCTTTCCGAGGCTATCCAAGAACTGCATTTCATCGTGGGAAGGGACTTTGTTGAAGGGAAAATAGGTCCTTAAAATAGAGTACGTTGTCTCATTCACGGTAAACGGAATACCAATAACCGATTTCAAGCCCTCTTCCTTGGCCGCATCCAGGTTCTGAATTCGGGAATCTGTCTCAAAATCACTAATAATAATGATATCCCCGTGCATAATCTCGGTTACACTTTTCCCGTAATCAATGGCCCCTGAGTTAAGGTACTTATTGCTGAGACCATATGACGAAACCACTTTGAGCTTGAAGTTGCCCTGTTCCAAGACCCGAATCGTGCTCCCTTTTGCGCCCATAAGTTCGGAAGCCAAGGATACTACGAAGTAAAGTACATCGCTGAGATCTTCCTCGTCCCTGTAAATTACGTCTATAACCCTGCTAAGGGCAAAAGAAGAGAGATCTAAAAAGTTTTCTGCCATATCCCTATCCCCTCAGGACTTACGCAAAAACAAACTATCATTTTTCCATTGCTGGGCCATCTTTGCCCAAACCCTCATCTCAGTATGGTATTAGCTAAATTTAGCATTATAATCGGTTTCCATTTTAATATTACTCTTTCATATTTATGAGCAGCATGCAACTGTTAAGTTGAAACCTATCCTCTCTGTCGCAAAAGCCTGTAAAATAAATGATGACGTAAACATGAATTCAATGTATATATTAAGATAATTTTTTCGGTTTTGCGATCATTGTATCATCAACTATGCCCAATTCATCTTTTCATACTGCCAGACCTCAGCCTAAAGCCCTTTCGGAGAAGGCATCTCTCAAGCTAATTGTTCTCTTGGCTGCCATTTTCCTCCTCTCTCTGCTCGCGATTTCTGCAGCCCGGGCAGAACGCCCCTTCCCAAAACCAAAGGGTCTTGTTAATGACTTCGCCAATGTGATTCCTCCGGCATATAAGCAGAAGATTGCCGCTGTCACAGGGGTATTGCTTCAAAAGACGGGAATTCCCGTGGTAGTTGTCACCATGCCGGATATCGGGGGCTCAGAGTATAACGACTATGCCAACCGCCTTTACAGGGCCTGGGGAATCGGCAAAAAGGGAGAAGACAAAGGCGTCCTGATCTTTGTAACAGTGAAGGAGAGAAAGATGCGTATTGAGACCGGGTACGGTGTGGAGGGGATACTCCCTGACGGCCTGGTCGGGGAGATACGCGATCGCTACATGACCCCTTTTCTCAAGCAGGACAAATTCGGTGAGGGGTTGCTTGCAGGCGCATTAGCCGTGGCCCAGGTCATTGCAAAGGCTTCAGGGATCGAGTTAGCTGGTCAGATGCCGAAAAAAGCTGTCAAGAAATGGGCCGGGTTTTCCTTTTTCCCAATCATTATTATACTAATAATAATTATGCTGATATCAAAAAGACGCGGCGGGTCCTGGCTCTTTTTTCTGCCCCTCCTCTTTGGCCTTGGCGGCCGGGGAGGCTATGGATCAAGATACTCCAGCGGCGGGCCCGGCGGAAGCTTTGGTGGTTTCGGTGGTGGTTTCGGCGGATTTGGGGGTGGCATGAGCGGCGGCGGGGGCGCTGGAGGAGGCTTTTAAAAGGAGCAGTTATGGGAAGAAATCAAAAAGATCCAAAAACGATATTACCGGATATCACCAACGCCTATAAGGCCCTTTTTGGCGATGACCTTGTCAGCATTATTCTTTATGGCAGCGCAACAGGGCAGAATTTCCAGCCTGGAAAATCTGACATTAATTTCATGATTGTGCTCACAGAAGATGGAATAGAACGTCTTGACCAGGCCTTTGATGTTGTAAATAAATGGCGAAAAAGGGGTGTGGCCTTTCCTCTCTTTTTAACAGAAGAGTACGTAAAGACCTCCTTAGATGTTTTTCCAATCGAATATCTCAATTTCCAGAACAATTACGTTCTGGTTTTCGGAAAAGACATCCTCAAAGATCTCGAATTTAGCCCCGAATTCCTCCGGCTCCAGTGTGAAAGGGAGATCAAGGGCAAACTCCTCCTGTTGAGGGCGGCATTTCTCGAGACCTCAGGCAAAGGAAAGGCCCTAAAAGGGCTTATCACACAAGCTCTCCCGGCGCTGATGGCAATCTTTGAGGCCTTATTGCACCTACTGAAAATAGACGTGCCGGGAGAAAGACGTGGGATTGTCAAGGCAATGGCTGACGCATTTGACTTGGACCATGGTGTATTTGAAGGCCTCCTTGATATCAAGGAAGAAAAGTCTAAGTTCAAAGATGAAGAAAGCCTTAATCTGTTTAAAGACTGCTTAAAGGAAATGAGAAAGCTTTCTAAACTAATAAACGCATTCGGAGGTTAACATGGGCAAAGGACTAAAGACCTTACTGGTCATTCTTGGCATATTGCTTCTTATAGTTTTTGCCGCTTATTCATTTCTAAAGGGGACATACAATACCCTTGTGACCATGGATGAGGGTGTCAAGGGGGCGTGGGCCCAGGTGGAAAACCAGCTCCAGCGTCGTTATGACCTTATTCCCAATTATGTAGAGACGGTTAAAGGCTATGCCAAACATGAAAAAGAGGTCTTCGTTAAAGTAACCGAGGCCCGCTCAAAAGTGGCAGGAGCTACCACCGTCAGCGATAAGATCCAGGCCAATAACCAGCTTAGCTCCGCCCTTGGGCGGTTGTTGGTGGTAGTTGAACGTTATCCGGAGTTGAAGGCCAACACCAATTTTATCCGTTTGCAGGATGAATTGGCGGGAACTGAAAACCGAATCGCGGTTGAACGCAGGCGCTTTAATGAAATGGTGAAGACTTACAACATCAAGGTGCGAAGGTTCCCTACAAATATACTCGCGGGTATGTTCGGGTTTGAAAAGGCAACTTTTTTCGAAGTCCCCAAGGAACGACAGGAAGCGCCAAAGGTCAAATTCTGATCAGCGTTTTTGCAGGTAATAATCTTCAATTCGGGTCAAAGTCCTGACATATTGATTTTGAAATTCAAAATCGGGGTAGTGACTGATCTCTTTTCTTAATGGTTGAATGTACGGAAATATATTTATCCCGTAGCTGTTCTTCCCTACTCTGTCTGCCTGATGGACGATCAGCACGGAATAATAGGTTAACAGAAGCCTCAAAGTCACTGAGCGCCGGAAAAGGTAGGCCCTTCCACCGGTGGTATTGAGAAAAAAGCCCGCATAGCGATACATAACATCAAATGGAAGTCTTACTTGGCCGGGATTCGGGCATAGTTTCCCCAACATAATCCATCTGTAGAACATTTTCAGATTGATCTCCAGGGTGTCGCGCTCGTTTATCGCCACTTCTTTGAATAGATGCAGGTCCTTTCGGTCCAAGGCACGGGAAAAAAAGAATACATTCTTCACCATAATAGTGGGGGCGAAGCCCTCACCGGCAGGCACGGGCGGCCGCGCGGCCAGTGCCTTAATAATCCTTTTAAAGTAGGCGTAGGTATTTGTCTTCAAGTCCAGTCGTTCGATGTACTTCTTGGTATTGAGATACGCAAAAAAATCGGCCACGTATTCATCAATTAGTTCACAGTAAATCTTGTCTGCCGGGGCTTTTCCAAATAACTCGCCTTTGCGTGGTTCAAATAGGCGTGTTACCCCTGCATCAGTTCTGAATAAGTCATCTTTGCCTAATTCAAATAGGCGTTCTATCTGACCTTCGGTCGCGCTTAGCATTTCCTCTAAAAGGGCCTCTTTCTCCATCGGCAAGGTCCCCACACCCAGACGTTTCTTGGGGAGGGCCTTTTCATCAATGGGAAAGGCCTTGCCACGAGCATCCTTTCCTGCAACATCCTCGGCGTCAGGGCGTTTCCCTTCAAGATCCTTTATTCCCGGCACTCCTTTTGAAGTCGCCTTTTTGTCAACCGGTGATAAGTCTCCTGCCACCAGTGCTTTTTCCGGTTTTGGTCCGGTTTGTGAATACCAGTAGTAGCCGAGCCCTCCCAACACTACCACTGCCGGAACCACCCACCACCAGATACGCCCTCCAATTTTATTGACCATGCCAATTTCTCCTGCAATACATTTGGGTTTTATTAAGGTTCAGAGGTTCAAGGTTCAAAGGTTTAACCCACCAACCAGAATCCAGCACCCAATCCCGATGCCCGTCCCAGCATCCATACCATCATCCAATCATCCGGTACTTTTCCTGGCCCTCCACATAAAGATCGTTGCCAAGGGTGTCATTGACCACAATAGCGGGCAGACTTTCTACCCGTAACTCTCTGATTGCCTCCGGGCCCAACTCTTCGTAGGCCACCACTCGCGCGGCCTTGATTGCCCTTGCCATGAGCGCGCCCGCGCCCCCTATGGCGGCCATATAGACACCCTTATACCTGACCATGGCCTCTATGACCTCTTTTGATCGTTTACCCTTACCTATCATCCCTTTCAGACCTAATTCAAGTAATTTAGGCGCAAACGGGTCCATCCGGTAACTTGTCGTGGGTCCGGCGGCCCCTATTACCCTGCCCGGCGGGGCGGGAGATGGCCCCACGTAATAAATGACCTGTCCCTCGATAGGGATGGGCAGTTCTTTTCCTGCTTCAATCAATTCCATAATCCTGCGGTGGGCAGCATCTCTCGCCGTGTAAACTATTCCGCTGATTGTGACTCTATCCCCGGATCTTAGCGGTTCTATGTCTCCGGCAGATAGCGGGGTTTTTAGATGATATTCGGTACCCATAATCTCCTCCTTAAGGCCTTATCGCTCAACTACTCAATCCCATCTCAGGCGGTACTCAACCATTGGGTCAGATCTACCCCTCAAAGAACGACCTCCACATGTCGGCTTGCGTGGCACTGGATATTCACGGCTAAGGGGAGGCTGGCAATATGGCATGGCATCATCAAAATGTGAACTGCAAGGGAAGTCACTCGCCCGCCGAGACCCTGTGGGCCAACCCCTGTTTTATTAATTTCTTCCAAGAGCTCTTGTTCCAATCTAACCAATTCAGTGTCAGGGTTGGGTGTCCCTAACGGTCGAAGCAAGGATTTTTTGGCCAAAATAGCAGACTGTTCGAAATTCCCCCCGATCCCCACACCAATAATCGTCGGTGGGCAGGGGTTAGGGCCTGCCTCAGCCACGGTCTGAACAATCCTTTCCTTTATCCCGGCCCATCCCGCTGAAGGGGGGAGCATAAAGAGGCGGCTCATATTTTCGCTTCCTCCTCCTTTCGGCACCACCCAGATCTTGAGTTTATTCCCGGAGACCAGGTCAAGATGCACAATGATCGGCGTATTGTCGCCCGTATTCTTCCTGGTGAAGGGATGGCACACCGATTTACGCAGGAAACCTTCTTTGTAACCCTTCCGAATCCCTTCTTCAAGGGCCTGGTGCAGGCCACCTCCCTTTACTGAAACCTCCTGGCCAAGTTCGACAAAGAGGACAGCCACTCCGGTGTCCTGGCACATGGGAATCCGCTCCTCCCGAGCTACCCGCGCATTTTCCAGCAGCTTTCTCAGGATATCCTTTCCCACATCCGACTCTTCATATCCCAGCGCACTCTCCAAGGCCTGAACAACGTCGTCTCCCAATTCAATATTGGCTTGAATTGATGCATCTTTGACTGCATCGACAATGGCCTGGGTTGATATCTCTCGCATAAAATCCTCCGGATTAGGGATGATATTCATTTGGCAAATTGTCAAAAACAGGTTACATATAAGAAAAAATGCTTTAAATATAAATATACAAGAGATCCCCGTGAGAAGCAATAGAAAGTTGGGACAACATTTGAACCATGCAGATTCATCCCCCCCTGAGATGGGACTTAACCACTCAATGAGGCCTGGACCATGAGAATCCTTTTAACTAATGATGACGGTATTCATGCCCCGGGACTCTTTGCCCTTTATGAGGCACTGAAATCCGACCACGCGGTGCATATCGTGGCGCCGGAATCGGAGATGAGCGCTGTTGGACACGCCATTACCTTGACCTCGCCGATCATGGTTCAGGATGTTCGTAAGAATGGCACATTTTTTGGGCATGCCGTGAAAGGCACGCCTGCCGACTGTGTAAAAATCGCGGTGTATGAATTGCTTGATAGCCCCCCGGACGTCGTTCTTTCCGGCATAAATGTGGGCGCCAATGTGGGCGTCAACATCCTCTATTCGGGCACGGTCTCTGCGGCCACTGAAGGCGCGTTTTTGGGTATAAGATCAGCGGCCATATCCCTTGCCACTTTAAGAAACCCGGACTTCCGGTTTGCGGCCCGTTTCAGCAAAGAGATCATAAAGTTTATGATGGGGAGTGATTTGAAGGATGGAACTGCCCTGAATGTGAATATTCCCGCGGTACCACCCGAAAAAATCAGAGGCGTATGCCTGGCGAGGCAGGGGACTTCCAGATTTGAAGAGCGCTTTGAAAGACGCAACGATCCCCGGGGAAATGTTTATTACTGGCTCATGGGTGAAAAATTTATTGAAAACGGCAATTCTGACAACGATTCCGTTGCCCTTAAACAGAACAAGATTACCATCACGCCGATTCATTACGACCTCACCTCTGAAAGGGAACTGGAGCGGTTAAGGACCATCCCCCTGCCTTTAACCGGTTTCTTGGGCCAAGATCGCGAATGTTAAGCAGGGGTTTTGAAATCTGCAATGATTTTGCGGCCGCGGTGGGATTACCATCTGGCCCTTGATTCTGAAAGGCGACTCCGAACTTGGAGAATCAAATGAACCCGTTACAGCATCTAAAAGAACTTCCCCATATCTTTGATTCAACACACAACGGTGTAAGCATAATAGACGAAAACGGGATTGTCGTCATTTATAATAGAGCAGCAGGGATGATGTTAGATAAGGACCCGGATGAGATGTTGGGGCGGTTCATCGGGGATGTTTTCCCTACTGCCTGGGAGGATTTGGAAAAGATCCTGAAAAACGGAACAGCACAGATCGGGAAAAAAATCACCTTGGGCAACTCTACCATAGTTGCCAACAGAACCCCCATTCTTGAAAATCAACACATTGTCGGAGTCATAAGTGTTTTTCAGGATATCTCCGAATATGAAAACATTGCCCACCAATTAGAGTCCTACAAAAGATTCAACACGCAGCTCAACGCGATTATCAACTCATCCTTTGACGGCCTCTGGATATGTGACCATGAAGGCAAGGTCGTCCGGATCAACAAGGCCTCTGAAACAATTAACGGCATAAAGGCCGACCAGATTGTCGGGAAGAGGATGGAAACGCTTATTGGCGAAGGGATGATTGATCGCTCCGTGACGCTTGAAGTCCTCAAAAACCGAACAGGCGTGACCATTATTCAAAATCTGAAGAATGGCAAGCAGATCCTCGTCACAGGGAATCCGGTTTTCGATGATCACGGGGAGATATCTCTCGTTGTGGTCAACGAAAGGGATATAACGAGTCTGAATAAATTGAGGAACGATTTGGCGGAAACCAAGGCCCTTGCTTCAAGATACCGTTCCGAGCTCTCACTCATGGATAAACAGACCTCACTCCTTTCCGAGGCAGTCATTCGAAGCGAAATAATGCACAAGGTGTTAAACAGGTCCATGAAAGTGGCACAGGTCGACTCTACTGTGCTAATCCAGGGGGAGACGGGAGTGGGCAAAGGATTTTTTGCCAGGCTTATTCACTATACCTCTCCCCGCAATAAAGGCCCTTTCATCCGTGTGGATTGCGGCGCCATTCCAGAAACCCTTATTGAATCAGAACTCTTCGGATATGAAAAAGGCGCTTTCACGGGAGCTCGCACCGAGGGAAAACCCGGCCTTTTTGAATTAGGTGAAGGCGGCACCCTGTTTCTTGATGAAATTGGGGACCTGCCTCTTACCGTCCAGGTCAAGCTGCTTCGATTTTTGGAGGAGAATAGTATCATGCGAGTAGGCGGAACCTCCATCAGAAAGGTCAACGCCAGGGTAATAGCGGCAACCCACCGAAATCTGGAAGATATGGTGAAAAAAGGAGAATTCCGGAAGGACCTCTTTTTCAGGCTCAACGTAGTGCCCATTCATATCCCGCCGTTGAGAGAGAGGATTGAAGACATTCCCCCTCTTATCAATTTCTTTCTTAATGATCTCAACCATAAGCATTCCACAGAGAAGACAATTCTCCCCCGGGCCATTGATTGCCTCTGTCAATACCCTTTTTCAGGCAACATACGTGAGCTGTCCAACCTCGTGGAACGTGTTGTCGTTCTTACCCAGGACCAAGATATCCATATGGAAGATCTCCCTTCTCATGTTCGCCATCCGGATCCAAGTGCAGACTTCCAGCCGGGAAGCAATGATTCAAATCTTCCAAATGCAGTGGCGAAGATGGAAAAAAAGATGATCATTCGGGCACTGAGAACCTGTGGCACACAAAGAAAGGCCGCCCGGATATTGGGGATTGATCAGTCCACCCTGGCAAGGAAGGCCAAACGTTACGGCATAAGATCTGATGCAATTGTGCATCAAGATGTCTGAATGCATCAGGCCTTTTAACTCTCTCCCATGATATTGGCCCAATACGGTTTTCTTTTCAAAGGGATCATGATCGTTTTTATCCCTGTCTGAAAGGCCCAATCACCCGACATATCAGGTTTGAAAGCATTGATATCTTCGACTCGATCCCAAACAATTTGTGGTAATGGAGACCTTTCCCTCTCTTGGCATAGAAGTTGCTGAAATTGAAGAACTTAGTCTCTTGTCAAAAACCGTATCCAGGAGAACGGGATTATGCCGGGGCATGAAACTGTGAAAGGGTGCGACCCATTTGATGATCTGGCAGAATCATTAAGGGCTCATCCTTTCAAATCTCAGATTCTCATAGAAGTACGGCCTGAACAGTGTACGCTGGAAAAGGCCCTGGCAGTCTTAGAAGACCTAAATATCCACCAAGTTCAGCATCAAGTTCTCCAAAAAGGAGATCCTTCCTGTATACTGTTTTTTCTGCCCAATGAGGATATGAGGGAGGCGGTTTTTAAGCTCACGGAAGCCGGGTTTACCAGGGTGCAAGGGGTTAATCCCCAACCTAAACATTGGCGAAAGAGAAATTAATGCCCTTAGGTTATCAGGCAGAGAGATGTAATTCAAAAAAGAGTGAAGATTCCTGGATATTTAGGGACGAGGAGAGTGGAAATGCAGCAAAAAACGAATAAACAACTGATTGAAATCAGGACAGAACATGTTCCGCAAGGACCCTTCAATATTAATCCGATTTTTGTGAAGCAGGCCAAAGGTGCCCTTATTGAGGATGTGGAAGGAAATGAATATATCGATTTCGGAGGAGGGATTGGTGTAGTAAACGTGGGTCACTGCAATGAAAAGGTGGTCGCTGCCATTAAGGAGCAGGCCGACCAATATCTTCACACCTGTTTTCACGTAAGCATGTATGAGCCATATATTGACCTAGCAAAGCAGCTAAACGAGATCACACCCGGCGACTTTCCCAAAAAAACATTTTTTGTTAGTAGTGGGGCCGAGGCGGTAGAGAACTCCGTAAAGATTGCCCGGTACGCCACAAAACGTCAGGGCATATTAGCCTTTGAAAACGCCTTCCACGGTCGCACCTATATGGCCATGACCCTGACAAGCAAAGTCAAACCGTACAAGTTCGGGTTTGGTCCTTTCTGCCCTGAAATTTATCGTGTACCGTTCGCCTATTGCTATCGATGTCCTTTTGGCCGTGAATACCCTTCCTGCGAGCTGTATTGTGCCGAATACTTGGAGAATTTCTTTATCGGAAATGTCGCTGCAGAGTCTGTGGCAGCGGTCATTGCCGAGCCGATCCAGGGGGAGGGAGGATTTATCGTTCCTCCGCCCGGATATTTCAAGAGGATAAAGGCCATTTGCGAGCAACATGGAATTCTTTTTATTATGGACGAAATTCAGACAGGTATGGGTCGAACCGGAAAGCTCTTTGCCTCAGAACATTATGACGTTTTTCCGGACATCATCCTCACTGCCAAGTCTCTTGCGGCAGGACTCCCCCTTGCAGGCATTACAGGAAGGGCAGAGATTATGGAAACGCCCCATGTCGGGGGACTGGGAGGGACTTTCGGGGGAAATCCGATTGCGTGTAGGGCAGCCCTGGCTGTACTGGATCTGCTCAATGCCGAATTCCTTGAAAAGGCCGCGGAATTGGGAGAGAAGGTCCGAACCCGCTTTCTGAAACTTCAAGAGGAATTCGAGATCATTGGAGATGTCCG
>CAZFSF010000096.1:0-11091 GCA_964522045.1 uncultured Desulfobacteraceae bacterium | reverse complement strand
GGCTGGATCTATTTGGACTCTGAATTGGGAAAGGGCACTGTGGTTCAAATTTACTTTCCTGCCATTGAGACTAAGCTAAAAAAACCAAAAACAACCGAAGTTGAGATAGCCACAGGAAGCGGAACAATACTGATGATTGAAGATGAAGATGTGGTTCTTGAAGTTACCCAGGCCATGTTAGAGAGTTTGGGTTACCGGGTTATGGTCGCCAAGACGGGGAAGGAGGCGATCCATATCACCGAAACCTTTGATGGCCAGATTGACCTTGCCCTGTTGGATATCAAACTGCCGGATATGGAAGGCGGAAAGGTCTATCCTCTTATCATGGAAGCCCGTCCGGACCTAAAGGTGATTGTATTCAGCGGGTACTCCATTGATGGCCCTGCCCGGAAGATCTTGGATGCAGGTGCTCAGGATTTTATCCAAAAACCATTTTCGCTTGCTACTTTATCACAGAAACTTAAGGAGGTATTGGGGGGAAATAACCTATAAAATCAGTCCGATCTCTTTGAAAGACTGATGCAACAATGCCGATACTTGAATCGACTTCCCACTAAAATTATTTTGCATACGAAGCAATCTCCGAAATACGGTGATTGCTGATTGCTGTTAAAGGTCAATTCACAGAAGGGCTGTGATACCACCTTTCGGATGGACGGACCGAGGGTTGAGAGATGTTATGTGAAGCACATCAAATCAGGGTATTAGAAAATCTGACATACCTTGACGTATCCCATCTCTCAGAAATGGTGAGGTATCAAAGATATCTATACCCAAACTGCTCAATCAGTTAAGGTTCACAAGCTATTTACCAGCACGCCCAACCGTGTCACAGATACAGTCTACAAGGGTTTCAAGTTCAGCTTTCTCAAGCTGCAACGGGAAATCAAGGTCTGAATCGGCATCCCTACGGACTGGCATTACGCTCTTATCGTTTCGGTATTGACCAGAACGGATTCGTAATCCCGATTTCCCGGAGGGTTGACATAAACTCGGGGGCATACTCCCGCATATGTGAAAAGTAATCCGGGTCCAGCCGCCTGCGAAACATTTTGTTGGAAAAGAGTTTAAGTAGATGCGGCAGTAAGATGACCCCGTCTTCAGTCGCCGGATCAAACTGTGCCCAGTTACGAAGATGTTCTTCCGACCGGAAGAAAGTCATGGTGCTTCAGGCATAGCCGGGGTCCTGCCCCCACTTCGCAAGAGGAAGGGCAACATAACCGATCAGACCGTCCGGGTCAGCTTTCAGGAGATTCCCATCGCAGATCTCGATTTGAATCGGTTCACCACAGTCCAGACATGGGGTATCTATCTGAACAACCTTACCTGGAAAAAGCCAGCAGACCGCCAGCGACTCAAACGATCACTGGGCAAACCATTTCTGATGACCTTCAATCGTTACCTTAAACTGGGTGGGGAGGTTGTTGAATGGCGCAAAAGAGGTGATGAAATCGGTGTTTGGGTACAGCCATCCGTGGATCCTCGCCGAGAATAAATCATGAAGCGCCTTTCGGCCTTCCTCCATGGAAACGCCTAATTCCTTCGCGATTTCCGTGTAGTGAGGCGCAACTCCGGTTTCCACCATCTGTTTCATGATAATATGAAACGTCTTATCCAACCTGCTCGTTTCGCTCATGCCAATTACCTCCTTTTTGTTAATGTTAGGATCGCTTGAGGTGGCCTTTTGTCACCTTCTTGAGCAACTCCCGACGTTTAATTTTTCCAGAGGCGGTCTTTGGAAACGCCTTTAGCCTTTCCATGGACCTGGGTATCTTGTATGAAGCCACCTTATCCCTCAGATAGGAAACCATTTCGTCAAAATCAATCACTTCACCAGGTTTCGGATGTATGAAGGCGTGTCCCGATCTCCCCCATTTGTCATCCGGCACACCGACAATAGCGGCTTCGAATATTTTAGGGTGGTTCAGGAGGACCCTTTCCACCTCAGCGGGATACACATTTTCGCCACCGCTGATATACATGTCCCCCATGCGATCTACTGCATAGACAAAGCCATCCTCATCGAGTCTGCCTAAATCCCGGGTATGGAGCCAGCCGTCCTTTATGGTCTCACGGGTCTCGTCGGGCAGATTCCAGTAGGATATCATCTGGATCGGTCCTTTGACAACGATTTCACCGATCTCTCCTGCCTTCACGGGTTCGCCCGCTTTATTGACAACCTGAATTTCACCGTGAAAAACAGGGAGACCCACTGCGCCCGCTTTTTCCTTGGCCATATCTTCCGGCACCCACAGCTCGATGGAGGTTTCTGTCTGACCGAAAATCTGGCGAACCGGAAGACCTTTGTCCTGGGCCTCATGCATAAGTTCTGCAGAGATCGGTTCTCCCCCCACCATGATAGATCGGAGACTGGAGAGATCAAACGTTTCTGGCCGCGTCTCCTTCAGAAGGGTATTGAGCATGGTGGGAACTATCATGGCCTGGGTGACGCGCTCAGTTTCGATATCTTTTAAAAACCCTTCAGGATCGAAACGGGACCTGAGGACTATCTTTCCACCCACATAGAGCGTGGGAACTGCCATGATGTTCAGCCCCCCTGAATGGAAAAGAGGGAGCGACAGGAGCATTATGTCTTTGGAGTAGAGATCAAAATAGATCTGGGCATTGAGGGTGTTGAAGAGAGTCTTCTTGTGAGACAGGAGTGCGCCTTTCGGGGTCCCGGTGGTCCCGGATGTATACATGATAATCTGGGGACTGTCCCAGGTGACCGCATCCTCGGAGATTGAAGGCTCCTTTCCAGGTTTTTCGGCGATGAACGTTTCATAAGACGGGAATGGGGTGTCGCTTTCCCTCCCCCATCCCACATAGATCGGTGTCTTAGCGGTCACGAACGCCTCGCTTTTCTTTACTACAGGGGAGAGGCTCAGGTCAAAAAAGAGGAGACTCGGGTTGCTGTCATTGATCTGATGGGCGAGTTCAACAGGCGCTAAACGGAAGTTCAGGGGAACGAAGATAAGCCCCGTCTTTGCACAGGCAAAGTAGACTTCAATAAATTCAGGACAGTTTCGGCTCAGAACCCCCACTCGGTCTCGTGTTTTGAGCCCCTTTTCCATCATGGCGTGGCAGAGACGGTTCACCCGTTTGTTCAATTCAATATAGGTGAGTATCCGGTTATCAAACAAAATGGCGGGTCGATCAGGGGAGAAGAGGCTCTGTTTATAAAGCCAGTTGCCGATGTTCATCTTTAAGTCGTCTCCTTGGTGAGGCTTTTCACGGGTTTTATTCCCTTAAGAGTTCCCGGGCGATAATCAGTTTCTGGACTTCAGAGGTTCCGCCACCGATCTCGAGGAGCTTGGCATCCCTCATATAGCGCTCAACAGGGTACTCCCGCATGTACCCGTATCCGCCGAGGACCTGGATGGCATCCAGGCCTGCCCGGGTCGCCATTTTGGAAGCGTAATGCTTGGCTATGGAGGCCTCTTTGGTCAGTTTGAGGCCCTGGTCCACGAGGGGGCAGAGGGTGTAGGTGTACTGACGGATTATATCAAGACGGGTGGCCATCTCGGCTAAGAGGTTCCGTATTAGCTGAAAAGAGGCAATCGGTTTTCCGAACTGCCTTCTCTCCTTGGCGTATCTAACCGCTGCATCCAAGCAGGCATGCCCGATCCCTAATCCGGTACTGGCACCCAAGATCCGCTCTTCATCTAAGATTTCGAACATGATCTGAAAACCCATTTCCTCTTCCCCGAGGATCTGATCCCCGGAGACCGTGACGTTTTCCATGAAAACCTCTCCGGTCGGGGAACAGCGCATCCCCATCTTTTCAAAGGGCTTGCCAGTAGAGATCCCTTCCATTGACCGTTCCAGAATGAAAAGTGTGCCGCCGGTTGAACCTGCGGTGCCCTGTTTTCGGGTGACCATCATGAAGTATTGCGCAACCGGGGCGTTGGTGATAAAGGTTTTAGAACCGTTCAATATAAATTTGTCCCCTTCTTTTTTATAAGAGGTCTTTATTGAGAGGGCATCAGATCCCGCCTCCGGTTCGGTCAGACAAAAGGCGGCTATCGCATCGCCCTGGATGACCGGGGGGATGTATCTCTTTTTCTGTTCTTCTGTCCCGTATCTGGAAATGAGATAACAAAAGTTGGTGGTACACATGTTTACGGACATGCCGAACCCGGCGGCTACCCGGCAAAATTCCTCTTTGATAAGCGCGTTGGTGAGGAGGTCGGCTTCTCCGCCACCGAATTTGACGGGAATGGTGGAACCGATGAGTCCGTTGTTACCGGCCTTTTTATAAACTTCGGTCGGAAATCTTTCTGTTTCATCAATTTCCCGGGCAATTGGACCCAACTCGTTTTCGGCAAATTTCCGAGCCGTATCTCTCACCATCCGGTGTTCTTCTGAAAGGAGGATATCCAAGGTGATCTTCATTATCAGTTTCCTTTCGACATTTTTCTCTTGGCTAATAGTACCGTTGTCGTCCCCGTCTGAACGACCTCGCCTCTCTGATTGATAAGTTCCTTTTGGAATGTCAGAACGCCTCGATCCTTTTTTGATGCCTCACGCATCTCTTTCACCCGTTGAACCACGTGGACAGTATCCCCTGCCCCGTTTACGCTTCCCCATATCTGTCCCTCAACACCCTTTTCAGGACCTTGCCGCCAAAGGTTCCCTTGGGAAGTTCATCCACAAAAATTACGGATGTCGGTTTTTTGTGGCTTGCTAAGTGTTGGCGGCAGTGATCGATAACGTCGGCTTCGGTCAAGAGGACGTCCTTTTTTTTGACGATAATCGCCCGGATAGATTCCCCCCATTTGGAGTGGGGGACACCGATGACAACGCCTTCTTTCACGCCGGGATGCCGCGAGAGGACCTCTTCTATCTCCCTGCAATATACATTGATCCCCCCTGTCTTTATCATATCTTTTATCCGGTCTACCATATAGAGATAGCCTAAGTCATCGTATTTGCCCACATCGCCTGTATGCAGCCATCCCCCCCTGAGAGTGTGTTCCGTTTCCTCAGGGTTTTTATAGTACCCCTTGAATACGGTGGGGCCTCTGACAATGATTTCGCCGGCTTCGCCAACGGGGAGATCCCGGTCCTCTTCATCCACAATGCGCACCTCGGTGCACATGTAGGGCCGACCCACGCTCCCCCATTCCCTCGGCGTATCCCAGGGCTTCAGAACGGTCACGGCAGGAGATGCCTCGGTCAGGGCATAGGAGCCATAGAGTTCTCCTTCCGGCCAGAGATACATTTCCACCTCTTCCTTGAGGTCCTGGTGCAGAAACCCCTGGGTACAGAGCCAGCGTTTTATGGAGGAAGTATTTCTGAGGCGCTTCCTGTTGGCCTCTAAGAGCATGCGGTAGATGGCGGGGTTCCCTACAATAAAGGTCGTCCGCTCCTTCTCCACCATATCCAGATAAACCTCCGGATCAAAGGTCTTGCTCCCTATAAAGGTCCCGCCCGCATACATATAGGCTAAAAAACGGCTGAGAGCTGCCGTATGATACATCTGCATGGGATAGTAGATCTTATCCTCGGGTGTTGGACTCTGATTTTCAGTGGTCACGCTGATGATGTTCCAGAGTAGGCTCTTATGCGTGAGTATTGCCCCCTTGGGCTTCCCGGTAGTCCCCCCGGTGAACATCAGAAAGGCTTCATCCTCTTCCACAAGATCCATTACAGGCTCTTTCGAACTTCCCCTGCCGAGCAGTTCCTCATAATCCATGGCGAATCCGGGAGATCTGCCCCCCATACAGATGAAGGTCTTTATCCGGGGAAGGTGATCCCGCATTTCCCCTACCAGCCCGGCAAAATCGCTGTGGAATACCAAAGTCTCGCAGTCTGTTGATTCGGCCTCAAAGCAGATGTCATCAATGGTTCCCCTTGAATCGAGAGGGACGGTGACGATGCCGTGTTTCAGGTTGCCTAAATAGACTTCCATCAAGGGGATACAGTTATTGGAGAGGGTGGCCACATGTTCGCCCTTGATCCTATCAAGTCCCTGCAACGCGTGGGCCCATCGGTTGACACGCTTATTCACTTGACCATAGGTTGATGCACCTTCATCATCCATGCAGGCAATCTTTTTAGGAAACTTGCGTGCGGAACGGGCAAACGCCTCACCCAATGTCATTTCCATGGCAACCTCCTTGTATGAAACTGGAAACTCGACCAGCATCGAGTATCCAGCCCGCCTACTACTTATTCAAAAGCGGCAGGATTTCCCGCGCCTCTTCCACATTGGCCACCTCAAAACCCAATTCCCTGATAATGCGCACCGCCTTTTCTACCAGTTCGGCATTGCTCTTGGCCAGGATACCCTTTGACAGGTAGACGTTATCCTCGAACCCGACCCGGAGATTCCCTCCTAAAAGGACGGCCATGATTCCCATAGGAATCTGATGCCGGCCGATCCCGATGGCCTGCCAAGTGTGACCCGGAGGGAGACTCTCCTTGAGGGCTAACAGATTCTTAAAAGTGGGGGGAATACCTCCCATGACGCCCATAACAAAGCTGAACTGGTAAGGGGGTTTAAGAATGCCGGCCCTGCGAATCCAGTGATCAACGTTTTGAACCATGGAGAGGTCATAGGCTTCGAACTCGGGCATCACCTTAAACTCCTTCATTCTTTGGGCGTATAACTCCATGATATCAGGTGTGTTGGGAAACAGCTTTCTGCCAAAATTCATTGAGCCGGCATTTAAAGATGCCGAGTCGGGGAGGAGTTCCTCCACAGGCCTAAACCGTTCCTCCGGGCTGAGGTTGAGAGTGGTTGCTCCGCCACCGGTGGTAATCTGGGTAATAATAGGACATGAAGCTCTGACCGCGGCGAGATAGGCACGGAAAATATTGATATCGGGGGTCGGACCTCCCGTATCCGGATCTCTTGCATGGAGGTGAACGACAGCGGCACCCGCGTCAAATGCCCGTTTTGTTTCCGCTGCCACCTCCTCAGCGGTAATGGGAAGATTCGGGTTGTCTTCCCTTGTGGGGATACTCCCTGTTGGTGCAACAGTGACAATCACCTTTCGGCTCATATGGGTTCTCCTTCATTCCCGCTGAAGACGGGATTTCCGCTTCGCTACAACAAGTATCCAGCATCAAGCATCCAGTATCCAGCTTTAATCAACCGGACGGAAATAGACGTCCGTAATGGCACCATGCCGTTCTTCTCGAAAATGGGCCCTTACTCGGGTGCCGACCTTGATGTGGGAGACATCTTCCACTTCCATATTGGTCATCATGATAAAATCAGTGCCGTCTAATTGAACATAGGCGCATATAAATGGGAGTTTTTGGATAAACGCGCTGGTCGAAAAATACTGTACCGTACATGCAGCAATGACCCCTGTCCCCTTAAGCGGTACCCATTGGGTTGGTTGATAGCAGAGGGAGCAGTGGGATCGTGGAGGGCAGTAAACTTTGCTGCACTCCGGACACTTGGCGCCATAGATCTTCTTGTTTTCCCGGAGTTCACGGAAGAAGCGGGATTGCTGACCGAAGCTGTATTTGTAAAAAACTTCCATCTTGTCAGGGATCTCCAATGGCGCTTCCATCGGCACTTTTCCGGACAGCTCTTCTTCATAGTCTCTCTTAAGATATTCTAAAGGGATGCCAAACTTTTGGTGGTGGTATGCGTACCACTTCTCTTTTTCCGATTCATTCATTACCCTTTCCCCCTTTCCAAGACCAGGCAGACGGTCCAGGTACAAAGTGTTCCGCCGATACTCTGAACTAAGCCGCGGCGGGCATTTCTGTGTTGCCGCTCCCCTGCCTCATCCCTTAGATGGAGGGCTACCTCACAGGTCTGCATGATACCGGTGGCGCCCACTGCGTGACCGCACCCGATCAACCCGCCACTCAGGTTCACCGGCAGCTCTCCGTCATGCATGACCGTCCCATCGTCAATCAGCCTGCCGCCATCTCCCTCGTTACAGAAGAAGCAGTCCTCATAGGCCATGATCTCCGTCCCTGTAAAGGCATCATGAAGCTCGGCAAGATCCAGTTCATTGAGAGGGTCCTTGATCCCGGCCATTTCGTATGCCTTTTTTGCGGCCACACGTGAAGACTCAAAGGTATAAATGTTGGGCCGGTTACCCGGCATGACATAATCCGCGGAAGCGCCCACACCGGTAATCCAGACCGGATTATCCGTCAGTTCCTTAGCCACCTCTTCAGACGCTAAGATCACCGCAGAAGATCCCTCTGTATAGAGACAGTTGTCATAAAATTTGAAGGGCTCCACAATTTTTCGGGAATTGAGAACGTCCTCAACCGTGATGACCTTTGGCGACTGGGCAATGGGGTTCTTGGTTGCATTATAATGGTTCTTGACCGAGACCTTTGCCATCTGCATCTCCGTGGGATTTCCGAATTTTTCCTGGTGGGCCACCACCGCTAAGGCAAAACCGGAAGCGGCTGTTCTGCCTGCAGGGTTGTCATATGTCATGTCGGCAGTGTAAAGAATCGCCCTTAGAACTTCCGGGGTGGTGGTTTGAGCCTCATAATTGTAACAATCATTGCACTTTTCAACTCCCAAGACCAGACAAACATCATAAAGCCCGCTTGCTACCTCTGAATAGCCGATCCTGAGAGCCGACCCCCCGGTGGCGCCTCCGGAGTTGACCCGCACCATCGGCTTGAGCCCCAATCCGAGATAATCGTGCACAAAAGCGTCAGGCTGATACTGACGCTGGAAAAAGTCGTTATAAATCCCGTACACCGCGCAGTCTATACGCTTTCGGTCAATACCTGCATCCTCAAAAGCCATTTTTGCCGCATCAAAGGCCAGCTCGAAATAGGTCTTATCCGTCCATCTGGCCTTGAATTTGGTTGTTCCCATTCCCACAATGCCAACTCTTCTCATTGACTCTCTCCCCCTGAAGCTGTAGGTTGTTTAAGGGTACGTTCTTCAGCCGACTGAATGCAAAACCGTGCAGGAATTATTAACCTGGTCCCGTGAAAACCCAGAATGGCGGGGATCTTTTCACGGATATCCCGGACGAGTGGTCCTGCTGATTTAATTAATTTTATAATTAAATATCGAGGAAACTGTCAAGGAAAAACCGCTCCATTCCGCTAAGATCGCGCTTGTGAAGTTGGGCTGAAAAATGTACTATATGAAGTAGAGACTTAACTGGGTGCCCCGGGGGATTGGGGATTTGGGTTAGGATTTTTTGGTTTTCGGAGGTTTCCCTATGATGAAAAAGTTCTACTTGGTGAATGAGTTAAATCAGATGTCCAGGGAAGAAATTCGCACATACCAGAACAAAAAACTTCCTAAACAGCTTGGATACTGTTACGACAACTCAGAGTTCTACAAGAAAAAATTTGATGCGGCAGGGGCAAGACCTGAAGATATCAAAACTATCGATGATTTGCGACAATTGCCTGTCTTCATGGTCAAAGATGATGAAAGAAAGAGCGCTGAATCCTCTCTTGAGAAATATGGTCACCCCTTTGGATTACACCTGTGCGCTCCTGTTGAAGACATTTACCTTACGGGAACAACCTCCGGGACTACCGGCACACCCACCTTCAGTTACACCTTTACTGAAAAGGACATGAACTTCCTGGGACCTCAGATTGCGAACAGGCTTGCCCTGGCCGGTGTTGGTAAAGGTGATAGGGTCGCTTTTTTCTTTGCCTTGGGGATTTATGCAACCACCATGACCCTCTGGGGCTTAAGGCAGTTAGGTGCACTGCCGATTGATGTTGATGCAAGGGCTGGTACCGATCTTTTCCTGAAATTTATGGACCTCACCCGACCGACATATCTGGCATGCACCCCGTCATTAGCAGAATATCTCATTAATAAAACCCCAGAGACCCTAAAAAAAGAGGTCAAGGACTTTAACCTGAAAGGTTTGCTGAACACCGGTGAGATAGGGATTGCTATTCCTGGAATAAAAGAGAAGCTGGAATCCGCCTACGGATGCAGGGCTTATGATTATTGGGCGCCTTGCGGAAATGCCCCGGCCATTTCCTGTGACTCAGACGAGTATCACGGCCTTCATGCCATTGCCCCCGATCTGTGTACCAGCTTTGATGACCTGGTAGATCCGATTACCAAGGAACCTGTTGAGTCCGATGCAAATGGTGCAATAGGTGAGATGGTTCACACGAATCTTCAGAGAGAGGCCTGCCCGGCAGTGAAATATGCCTACGGCGATATCGTTCAGATCTTTACAACGGAATGTCCTGGATGCGGCTTCAAAGGGAAACGTGCCAAGATCATAGGGAGAGCGGATGATATGCTTATCGTGAAAGGGGTTAATGTCTATCCTGCCGCCATTAAAGATATTGTGGCCGGTTTTGTCCCCGATGTTACAGGAGAGATGAGGATTGTTTTGGATGCCCCACTCCCCAGGGTCGTTCCCCCACTGAAACTGAAGATTGAGCATGGAAGAGAGCTTGGCTATTCAGATTTGACGGGCCTTGACAAAAGGATAACCACTGCCCTCCACGACCAGATAAAGATACGACCGGAAATCCAACTTGTTCCCCCGGGAACATTGCCGAAAGAGACCAGGAAGACGCCGGTCTTTGAAAAAAAATATGAAGATGCATAATAAGGTCTCCTTGGATGCTGCCATATTTAAACGGGAGAGGCAACGATGTGGAGCAGTGAAATAGAAGAGCTAAAAAGAAGAAGAAAAATTGCTTATCAGATGGGCGGCGAAAAAAATATAGCCAAGCAACACGCTCATGGCAAAATGACGGTCAGGGAACGGATAGACCTGTTGTGTGACCCGGAAACCTTTCGCGAACGGGGTGTACTCACAGGCGTTCCCACATACGATGACCAGGATAATAAGAGGCTCACGGACCTGGTCCCCTGTCCCTTTGTGATGGGCATCGGGAAGATTGAGAGGAGAAGGACTGCAATACACGGTGACGACTTTACCATTAAGGGTGCCTCTGTTGGGAGAATGTACAAGAGCAAGGGGGCCTACTTCGTTAAAATGGCCCGTTCCCTGAAGCTTCCCATGGTGAGACTCATTGAGGGGGCAGGGGGATCCATCAGAGAAATTTTAGAGATCGGCCACACCGAATTGCCCAGCTCAGGGGATGAATGCGCCCAGGACCGGGTGGAGGTCATGTCTGAAATACCGGTGG
>CAZFSF010000095.1:0-11167 GCA_964522045.1 uncultured Desulfobacteraceae bacterium | reverse complement strand
TGGGAGAACAACTGACCCGGGCCGGTTTCCGTTCCACCTCGCTGCAGGGGAATCTTTCCCAGGGGCGTCGTCAGGCCGCTCTTGACGGCTTCCGCAACGGAAAATTTCAAGTGCTGGTAGCCACCGACATCGCTGCGCGAGGCATTGATATCTGTCAGATCTCTCACGTTATCAATTACGATATGCCGAACACCCCGGATGCGTACATCCATCGTATCGGCCGGACCGGACGGGCCGACCAAAGCGGAAAGGCATTCACGTTTATCACCCGTGATGATAATCAAATGGTTAATGCCATTGATCGTGTCATCGGTTCAAAAGTTGAGCGCCGAACCTTGACGGATTTCGACTACAATGCGCCGGCCCCAAAAAAACATATGCGAGCAGTTTCCAGTTCTCAGCGACATGGGGGCAAGGGGATATTCGGCTTAAAAAGGACGAAGCATATTGCTCAGGGTCGAATTGGGGTGACGGTAACTGGTTGAATATAATACCTTAGCGTTCCACAGAGTGGCAGTTATCCGGAGTGCGGTATTCAGCGTGGTGGAATGCCCCACGATGTCGTAGACCTGGAAGTCCTTCACCTCCTTGCCGGTCTCTATGATTTGGCCTTGACAACATTGGGGAGGGTTATTAAAGTATACCAAACTACTATAGATTAAAAAGTATATATTTTTAGTATCCAATGAGGAGCAAAGAGTCTGAAAAACAAGATCATGAACATTGCCGCAATTTGAAGAGAAAGGAATAAGGCGTGAGTATAAACGTAAGCATCCATAGGACCCATCGTCAATTTACCGATGGTTTGGATACTGTCGAGGTTGAAGGAAACAGTGTGGGCAACTGTCTTGATGATCTGATTAAACAGTTCCCGGATATGGAGACCGCGTTATTTGATAAGAAAGGCAAATTGCTCAACGCCATTGAAATCTATATCAATCTGAAAAGCGCCTATCCGGACGAACTGGTGAAACCGGTGAAAGATGGAGATGACATTCACATTACACTCATGCTTGCAGGGGGATAAAGGGAAGGAGACTATGTATAATCTATTGGTAATTCTAATAGTAGTTGTGGCTATTGCCTATATCATCAGAACTTTTTGTAAGAAGCTGAAAAAACAAAATACGGGCTGTTGCGAGTGTTCGTCATGCAGTACAGACTCAACATATTGTGACCCAAACAAAGATTAATTGCACGACTTCTGAGTAAAAGGCCCAAAAGCGGTCTATGATAATTCACTGAAAGGAGGTGATGATTATGAAGCGTTTTATGGTTCCGAGGGTAGCTCACTGTAGCGACGGCTGCCAACTTCAGTCCTGGGCACGACCATAAACTGCCCACATGAACATTTCAGGCGTTTAGAAACGGATAGGGACCCAATTCATGTCCGGCCAGGTAATCTCACGAGGAGATCTGAAATATGGCCCCCGGGCGCATGGCTGACACATCGGGACACCTTCAACGATCACTTCCCGTTTGTCCCGGACTACCTGGCCACACCGGGCACAGATAGCCTTGTGGCGGGTAGGGCCGGGCAAATCAGATTCACCAATGGGAACCCGGACCTCCTGAACCCGGAAAAGTACGCTGTCTGGCATACGCTTGTAAGCCTCCAACTGCTGCTGGCCCTTTCTCGTTATTTCAGGCGCGTATAAGAAGACAAGGTCACGAGATTCCTCTGTGGAAACCACGCGGTATGCCTTCTCTGTTTCCAGATTGACAAAGGTTGCGGCCATAATGCCATAATCCACGAACTTAAGTGATCGCCGCCCCAATTTGACGCCGGTGACATAGGCAATGGCATCTGTGGCGCAACGGTCTATTTCAACATAAATAATTATTTTTTTGATCTGACCCGGGGTCTTGGGATCATTCAGCCCTATGAGCTTGCAACCCAAAATGGCCATGCGAACACCCACTACCTGCCCCGGGCAAAGATGACCGTGGGATTCGGCTGAGCCCTTCAGAAGTTTTTCAAAATTCTCCATTATTGCCACCTGTCAATGGGCTTATGTTATAATTAACATAACAGAACGTAAAAAAATTTTTCCTTATTCCCCTTGAGCATCTTTTTTCAGGACCTCACTAACCCATCCCATGACCGCCATCATATTTTGAAAACCCGTGGTGGCCAGGGCATAAATTTGATCCAGAAACATTTCTTGCAAGATATACCACAATCAGATCTTTGAATGTAGTTGATTTTTCAACTTTTCAGCAAAACACCCTAATCTTTTTAACGCCCTTCACCCCTTTGAACTTTCTGCCAGGATCAAGGCCATCTTCAACAGGCTCAAAAGAAATCTATCCTCACCGTGGTGGTGATGGTGTACGAATTCAAGCCAGAATAGAGATGATGGTGCCGTAAAAGGTCAAAAAGTTGTGGGGCTAAAGCAATTTCCTTGGGTCTAATTCATTATAATAATGCGCAATCCCTGAATTCCCAAATCCCTCAAAAAAGCGATTCGATAAAAATCCCTCCAATTTACCTTGACTTAAAAAGCCATTGTTTAATATATATGCAAAGTTTAAGAAGCTACTCAGGAGTTCATTCAAGACCTGCCGAAGATCCCCGCACATAGCACGAGGGAATCCGTGAATGGACATCTTATGTTTAAGGACTACAACCCCGGAGGAATTCAAGAAAGAACTTCCGAGGAAATTTCAATCCCGCGTTTCGCGGGATCAAATACCTAAAGTAGTCTCGATCTATAAATAGCTATTTTCCGTCCCCCCACCGGCGGGACTCATTTCTGGATGGACACTAAATAAGGAGAAGACTTATGAGGGAGGTGGTTATTGTCAGTGCGTGCAGGACCGCTGTTGGCGATTTTACCGGATCGCTGAGCACGGTTTCAGCTACGGATCTTGGGGCGCTTGTAATAAAGGAGGCCATAAATAGGGCCGGTATCAAAAATAGCGATGTGGATGAGGTGATCATGGGGAGTGTTTTACCCCACGGCCTGGGGCAGAATCCGGCCAGGCAGACCATGGTCAGGGCAGGTCTTCCCTGGGAAGTTGGCGCTATTACCGTGAACAAGGTATGCGGATCTGGCCTGAAGGCGGTGATGTTAGCGGCCCAGGCGATCCAGTGCAACGATGCGGATGTCATTGTGGCAGGCGGGCAGGAAAATATGAACCTTTGCCCCTACATGCTGAAAAATGCGAGAACAGGGTACCGCATGAACAATAATAACCTGATTGACGCCATGGTCCATGACGGCCTCTGGGACCACGTGAATGACTTTCATATGGGGATCAGCGCAGAACTGGTCGCTGAGAAATACGGCATAAGCAGGGAGGATTCCGACTCCTTTGCCATGAATTCCTATGAAAAGGCGTGGAAGGCAATAGATGGGGGAAAGTTCAGGGATGAAATTGTCCCTGTTGAGGTCCCTGTAAGGAAGGGGGATCCTAAGATATTCGATGAGGACGAGATCCCTACAAGAAAACCGAAAACCAGCATGGAGAGCTTGGCAATACTACGCCCCGCATTCAAGAAGGATGGTCTGGTGACGGCTGGAAATGCATCCAAGATAAGTGACGGGGCATCTGCTTTAGTGGTTATGGCAAAGGAAAAGGCCGAGGAATTAGGATGCAAACCGATGGTCCGCGTCGGGGCACAGGGCGCATCCGGCATAGAGATGAAATATGTCCTTGTGGCCCCAATTCTTTCTATACCTAAGGTCTTGGCTAAGGACGGTCTCAAGATAGGGGATGTAGACCTTCATGAGATAAATGAGGCCTTCAGCACCTCCTCCGTAGCCATCAACAGAGAACTCGGGATCGATCCTGAGAAGGTCAACATCCACGGCGGATCTGTGGCAATCGGTCATCCCATTGGCGCAAGCGGGGCCCGGGTCTTGACTACGCTCATTTATGCCATGAAAGAGAAAGGGGCTAAGGTAGGAGAGGCCTCTCTCTGTTTGGGGGGAGGGGAAGCGGTGACGCTCGTGGTCTACAATGAGGAATAAAAGGAATTGAGGAATTGAAGGATTCAGGCCCCGGTGAAATGCGCTTCGCTGTCATTGATATGAATTTCAAAGGGTAAAAATTTAGGAGATAGGAGATAAAATGATGCGAGATGTGGTGATTGTTTCTGGAATAAGGACGCCCGTAGGGACATTTGGCGGGACTCTGAAGTCGACGCCCGTGATTCAATTGGGGGCATTGGTGTTGAAAGAGACCCTGAAGAAGGTAAATTTAAAACCCGTTGCAACAGATAATCTGACTCGGTTCGAGCCAGACGCCCTAAAGGGTATCGGAATGATTGATCTTGAAAAAGGGGCCTATGACTACGATAACTCATCTCAACCTATTGAAATTGATGAAGTTATTTTGGGGAATGTGGTGGGCGCCGGCCAGGGTCAGAATGTGGCGAGACAGGCCATGATCAGGGCAGGGATCTCCAAGGAGACTGGCGCGTTCACCGTTAACAAGGTGTGCGCTTCCGGTATGAAGGCGATTGCCTTGGCTGCCCAGTCAATTAGTTTGGGTGAGACAGACGCGGTATTGGCCGGTGGCATGGAAAACATGAGCCTGATTCCGTATAGTCTTCCTGCTGCAAGATGGGGCGCAAGAATGAACAATGTGGATTTGGTGGACCTGATGGTTATGGATGGTCTGTTTGAGATCTTCTACGGCTACCACATGGGCCTTACGGCAGAGAATATTGCTGAAAAATACGGCATTTCAAGGGAAGAACAGGATGAGTTAGGTGCTTTGAGCCACCAGAGGGCAAGAAAGGCGATTGCGGACGGACTTTTTAAAGATGAGATTGCTCCTGTAGTTATCCCTCAAAGGAAAGGGGACCCCATGGTCTTTGACACGGATGAGCGCCCCATGGATACGAGCGTGGAAAAGATGGCAAAGCTCAGACCCGCCTTCAAGAAAGATGGAACGGTGACTGCGGGGAATGCTTCAGGGATTAATGATGCTGCCGCTGCCCTCCTTCTGATGTCTGATTCAAAGGCCAAGGAACTTGGACTGAAACCCCTCGCAAAGATCAGGGCCTATACATCCGCTGGGATAGATCCTGCCTACATGGGTCTTGGCCCGATCCCGGCAGTGAGAAAAATACTGCAGAAGGAAAATCTTTCAATCGATGATTTTGGGGCCATTGAGCTGAATGAGGCATTTGCCTCTCAGGCCATCGCCTGCGTGAGGGAACTGAAGTGCGATATGGATAAGACCAACGTCCTCGGCAGCGGTATTTCCATCGGCCACCCCATCGGCTGTTCAGGGGCGCGTATCGTTTTGACCCTGATGGGACAGATGTTAAGAAGCAAAATAAACCTTGGGTTGGCCTCTCTATGTATAGGCGGCGGCCAGGGCATGGCAATGGTCCTGGAGATTGAAAATTGAGAATTGAAGATTGATTAAAGATAGTAGAAGATCTTAAATCAAAAAGAAGCAATCTTAATGAAATCGGTTTTTTATCGACTCAGCAATATTCAATATGCATTATTCAATATTCAATTTAAGAATGGGGGTAAATAATGGCTTACGAAAATATAATTTTTGAGACAGAAGGAGAGGTGGCGGTCATTAAGTTTAACAGGCCAAAGGCCCTTAACGCTATAAATATCGATGTGGTCAAAGATATCCAAAAGGCCTTAGATGAAGTGGAGAGTAATCCGTCGGTAAGGGTGCTAATCCTGACCGGAGAAGGAGACAAGGCTTTTGTAGCTGGCGCTGATATTTCCCTTATGGTCAACCTCACGCCCCTTCAATTGAGAGAATTCTCTGTTGCCCTTCACGAACTTGGGTTTCGTATGGAGGGACTCTCTATCCCGGTGATCGCCTGTGTTAACGGGTTTGCTCTCGGTGGCGGGACTGAGATCGCCATGGCATCTGATTTCGTTTATGCCTCAGAGGATGCCAAATTTGGCCAGCCCGAGATTAACCTCGGGATCATCCCCGGTTTCGGCGGGACCCAGCGTCTTCCAAGGCTTGTCGGAAAGGGGCTGGCAAAGGAACTCTGCATGACCGGTGCCCTTATCAGCGCTCAGGAAGCTAAGGAGATCGGATTAGTAAACAAAGTATTTCCCGCTGATAAATTGTGGGAAGAGACAATGAAGACAGCCAAAGCGATTGCATCCAAGGGAAGATTTTCGCTGATGGCGGTAAAACGCTGTATCGATCGGGGTTATGACCTTGATCTGCGTGCGGCGTGCGGTGTGGAAACCGACCAGTTTGCGTTGTGTATGGCGAGCCCTGACGGCAGGGAAGGGATGACCGCATTTTTAGAGAAAAGAAAACCTGATTTTAAGGGGGAATTGACCTAAAATGGACTTTGCTTTGACCGAAGAACAGCAGATGGTAAAAGAGATGGCGGCTCGGTTTGCTGAGGCCGAGATCAAGCCAAAGGCCGCCGAGCTTGATGAAAAGCATGAACATCCCGCGGACATTATTAGGCAGTTGGGCGAGTTAAAAATGATGGGGATTGCCGTGCCAGAGGAATTCGGCGGGGGGGGCATGGATTATGTCAGTTATGTGCTTGCCCTAATAGAGATCTCCAAGGCATGCGCATCAACGGGCGTGATCATGTCCGTGAATAACTCCCTCTACTGCTTCCCTGTCCAGGCATATGGTACGGACGAGCAAAAGAAGAAATACCTCTATCCCTGCGCCGCTGGCGAAAAGATCGGGTGCTACGGTTTGACCGAGGCGAGCGCGGGCTCGGACCCGGCTGGAATGCGCACTACCGCTGTCAGAGATGGCGATGAATGGGTTATCAACGGTGAAAAGAAATTTATAACCAACGGCAACGTGTCATCTTACAGCGTAATTGCGGCCATTACTGAAAAGGGGAAAGGGTACAGGGGAATCACGTCCTTTGTGGTGGATTTGGAAAACACCCCCGGCTTTAAGGTGGGACGGGTGGAAGATAAATTAGGTATCCTTGCCTCCGGAACAGCGGAACTGGTCTTTGAGGATGCCAGGGTGCCTGCTGATGCCCTTCTCGGAAGCGAGGGTGAGGGCTTCAAGCAGATGCTCACTACCCTGGACGGTGGCCGAATGGGCATCGCATCTCAGGCTATCGGCATCGGTAGGGCTGTGTTGGAAGAGGCAGTGGAATATGCCAAAACAAGAGAACAGTTCGGCAAGCCGATCACCTCCTTCCAGGCAATTCAGTGGAAATTGGCGGACATGGCCACTGAATTAGATGCCGCAGAACTCCTCACACTCCGGGCCGCCTGGCTGGAAGACCATAAAAAGCCTTATGAAAAGGCCGCGGCCATGGCCAAGATGTATGCCTCGGACGCCGCCATGAGGGCCTCTATCGAAGGTATTCAAGTCTTGGGAGGGTACGGGTACTGCAAAGACTATCCCATGGAGCGTCATATGAGAGACGCCAAGATATGCCAGATATATGAAGGCACGAATGAGATCATGCGTCTGGTAATAGCGAAAAACCTGATTAAGGGTTGATGAAAGAAAGTTATCAATCAACAGTCAACAACCGAAAGGCGGTGCCTATGCCCTTGACCTTTAATGATAAGATTTTTGATGACATAGAAAAGGGAAACGAGAAGTGGCAGGAAAAGCTGGACAAGGTGTTTGGGGCCAAGCCTGAACGATTACCCAGGTTTTCCACTGTTTCTGATCGGGAAATTAACAGGATCTACTCCCCTGCCGACGTCAGGGACCAGGATTTCATGGCAGATATAGGCTTTCCCGGAGACTATCCTTTTACACGAGGGGTCCAGCCGTCAATGTATCGAGGCCGTTTCTGGACCATGAGGATGTTTGCAGGCTTAGGGAGCGCCAAGGATACGAACAAACGTTTTCATCTCCTGGTAAAAGAGGGCCAGACAGGTCTTTCCACTGCCTTTGATATGCCGACCCTGATGGGCTATGACACCGATGCCCCCAAGGCAAGGGGCGAGTGCGGAAAGTGCGGTGTGGCCATCGATACCCTCAAGGATATGGAGGATCTGTTTGAGGGTCTCCCCATTGAGAGGATAACCACTTCGATGACCATCAACCCGCCTGCCTCAATAATCTGGGCCATGTATATCGCCATGGCAGAAAAGAGGGGGATCGACAGAAAGGCCATAGGCGGGACGATCCAGAACGATATGCTTAAGGAATTTATCGCCCAAAAGACCTTCATGTGTCCGCCAGTGCCCTCTGTTCGCATCATAGAGGACACTGTGGAGTTCGGGACCAATGAAGTCCCGAGGTGGAATACCATCAGCATCAGTGGATATCATATCAGGGAGGCAGGTTCCACTGCTGTTCAGGAATTAGCGTTTACCTTGGCTGACGGTATTGCTTACACAGAAAAGGCCATCGAGCGCGGTCTTGATGTAGACGAGTTTGCGCCCCGGTTTTCCTTCTTTTTTAATTCTCACCTCGATTTTTTTGAAGAGATTGCCAAGTTCAGGGCGGCCAGGAGGATGTGGGCTAAAATCATGAAGGAACGGTTTAAGGCAAAGGACCCGAGATCATGGTGGCTGAGATTCCACACCCAGACAGCGGGGTGTTCTCTCACGGCTCAGCAGCCCTACAATAATGTGGTAAGGACGGCCCTGCAGGCATTGGCGGCGGTTATGGGCGGGACCCAGTCACTCCACACCAATTCGCTTGATGAGGTCTTGGCCATACCGACTGAGGAGGCAGCCACCATTGCGCTGAGGACACAACAGATCATCGCCGAGGAATCCGGAGTGGCCAATACGATTGACCCGTTGGGAGGGTCTTATTTTGTTGAAGCGCTTACAGACCGGATGGAAGAGGAGGCCTTCGATATCATACAAAAGATCGATGATATGGGCGGTATGTTGTCGGCAATAGAAAAAAACTTCCCCCAGCAGGAGATTGCGGATTCCGCCTATCACTACCAGAGACAGATTGATGACAAAGAGAAGACAGTGGTCGGTGTCAACAAGTATGCCGTTGAAGAGGAGATCCCGGTAGAGGTGTTAGAGATAGACGAAGAACTGGAAACCCTCCAGATAGAAAAAACCAACAGGGTCAAGACTGAACGTGATAATCAGCGGGTTGCAGAGTGCCTTGAAAGGGTAGAGGAAGCCTGTTCAGGGGAACAAAATGTAATGGAGTCCCTCATAGAAGCGGTGAAGGCCGATGCCACCCTCCAGGAGGTATGTGACGTTTACAGGAAGGTGTATGGAGAGTACAGGGATCCTGGGATCTATTAGGGATTGATGCTGGATGCTCGATACTGGATACTGGTCGAAGAGCCTGACTTTGGCGGGGATACTGGATGGATGATTGGATGGATAGATATCCTTGAAATTCGAAACTCGAAATTGGAAATGAGGAATTTTTGCTTGAATGGTTCCAGTTCATAAATAATTTGTGTAAATATGCGTAATCTGCGGATGGGATTGAAGATTGAAGGTTGAGGTGTATATGAGACAGAAGAGAAGAGTAAGAGTGATGGTTGCAAAACCTGGTTTGGACGGTCATGACCGTGGGGCCAGGATAATTGCGAGGGCGTATCGCGACGCCGGTTTTGAAGTAGTTTATACGGGCCTTCATCAGACACCTGAAGAGATCGTAGAAGCCGCCATCCAGGAAGATGTGGACATGATCGGCCTTTCGAGCTTAGCAGGTGCCCACAAATACCTTTTCCCGGCTGTAATTGAACTCCTGCGGGAAAGGGCGGCGGATGATATTGTTGTCTGCGGGGGCGGCATCATTCCTGATGATGATATCAAAAAACTTAAGGAATCAGGGGTGAAAGAGGTATTTACCCCGGGTACACCCCTCGACGACATCGTTAAGTGGGTCGAACATAACGTAACACCGAGACAGGATTAGAGCATGATGAATGATATTGTTGAAAAAATTATTGCCGGGGATGTCAGGACCGTTGCGCGTCTTATCCGTGACATAGATGATGGCATGCCCAAGGTGCGGGAGGTCCTTAAGGCATTGTATCCCCATACCGGGAACGCCTATGTCATCGGCATTACAGGGGCCCCCGGGGTGGGTAAGAGCACACTGGTTGACCAGATGGTTGCCCACCTGAGAAAACGGGACAAGACTGTGGGCGTCCTTGCGGTTGATCCGACCAGTCCTTTCAGTGGCGGAGCTATCTTGGGTGACCGTGTGAGGATGCAGAGACATAGCATGGATCAGGGTGTTTTTATCCGGTCTCTGGCCACAAGAGGTCATTTCGGCGGGTTGACCCAGTCTACCCGGAGCGCCATTGATGTCTTAGATGCCATGGGCAAGGACTATATCTTAGTCGAAACCGTTGGCGTTGGTCAGGATGAGGTGGATGTTGTCAGGAGCGCCCATACGACAGTCATTGTGGTGATTCCCGGGATGGGAGATGATATACAGGCGATCAAGGCCGGCATCCTTGAGATCGGGGACATCTTCTTGATCAACAAGGCCGATCGGGAAGGTTCCGACAAGACCCTGAGTGATCTGAGACTGATGATAGACATGGACCAGAAGAAACATGATCGCGGAGCATGGAAACCCCCCATACTCAAGGTCCAGGCCGTGTTTGACAAGGGGGTGGCCGAATTTATAGATGAGATTGATAGACATGCAAAATACCTTGTTGAGACGTCTGGCGGACTCGATTTCAGGGAGAGCAAAGCCAAGGTCCGCCAGGAGTTGGAGGAGATGATAAAGGCCCGCCTGATCGAGGAGGTAATTGATCGATTAGCCGAATCAGGTGAATTTGACAGGGCAGTGGAATCGGTTGTAAAAGGGAAGATAGATCCCTATACAGCCTGTGAAAACCTGGTGCTCCCCACCTTGTCCTGATCCGCTCATAACCCCTGAACCCGGATCTTTCTAATGTACAGCGTTTTCTGGTGGTTGCGCCAGGTTATCCTCATCCTTGCAGGTTGCTTTTTCTTAGTCTTTGGAATCCATATCCTGATCGCTTGCTATAAACTGAAAGACCCCTACTCCTTCATAATGGCCTTCTTTGCATCCAATTTGATTATCCTCATAAGCGCCACTCTGATTTTGGGCTTCATAATTCGGATGATAAGGGTTTACAAGGTTTTGAAGGATGATAGTTGATACGGGTTCTGGAAATTGGAGATTAGAAATTGGATGCGGGTTGTGCGTTACGGGTTTTTTCAATAGTCAATAGTCAATCCCAGAACACTGAACCCTAACGTTGCATAAACCTTCGGTCCAAAAACGCTACGCTCGCTCTATATCA
>CAZFSF010000094.1:0-11213 GCA_964522045.1 uncultured Desulfobacteraceae bacterium | reverse complement strand
GGGATACAGCGCCTACTTTGTGGAGTTATCAGAGGGCCTGCAGGATCACATTATCGATCGAACTGCGCAGAATCTGGGTTAAAAAGAGAGGCCCTCCATGGCGCTGCGCCAAATGGATGACCGAAAGAAAGGTCTGATTTTCAATATTGAGAGATTCAGCATCCATGACAGCAATTCGCAAAGGTGAAATAATTGAAATAGCCATAGAGAATATGGCCTACGGCGGCCGGGGGGTCGGCCGAATGGACGGGTTTGTGATCTTTGTTCGGGGCGGCGTCCCGGGGGACAGGATAAAGGCCCGGATCTACAAGAAGAAGAAAGATTACGCTGAGGCAGGCCTGATAGAAATCCTCTCCCCCTCCCCTGATAGGGAAGAAGCGCCATGCCCCTACTTTGGGTATTGCGGCGGTTGTCAGTGGCAGAACGTGGCCTACGAAAAACAATTAGAGTTCAAGAGGGCACACGTGCAGGAGCCTGTGGAACGTATCGGTGGGATAAAAGATATAACAGTCCATCCTGTTATCCCTTCCGGGAAGAGGTTCGCCTACAGGAATAAGATGGAGTTTTCATTCTCTGACCGGCGCTGGTATCTACCCGATGAAATGGCCAGGCGGGAAGACGAGGACGAGTTTGCTTTGGGTCTCCACGTGCCCGGCACTTATCACAAGGTCATTGACGTTGAGGCGTGCCTACTCCAGCAGGAAACGGGGAACCAGATACTGGACATGGTCAGGGATTATGTCAAGGACTCCGGGATACCTGTATATGGCCTGAAAAGCCACCAGGGATTCTGGCGCTTTCTGATGATCCGTTATTCTGTTGCGTTCGATGAATGGATGGTCAACCTGGTCACGTCAGAGAAAAGGCCGGAATTCGTACAGCCATTGGTGGACCTTCTCGTCCACAGGTTTAAACGGATCGAGACCGTGGTTAATAACATCAACAGCCGGGGGGCCTCCATAGCTGTTGGGGAGAGCGAAGCGGTCCTTTACGGGGATGGGTATATCAGAGACAGGATAGGTTCCTTCACCTTCCAGATCTCGGCAAATTCCTTCTTCCAGACCAATTCCAGGGCAGCCGAACAACTATATCAGAGCATGGCAACTTATGCGGAGCTTGAAGGTTCTGAGACCGTGCTTGATCTGTACAGCGGCACCGGCACCATCCCTATCTTCTTGGCCAAGAGGGTCCAGGCCGTCACCGGAATAGAGATCAGCAGGAGCGCCACATCTGATGCGGTCAGGAACGCTAAGGAAAACGGGCTTCTTAACTGCCGCTTTATTTGCGGTGATATAAGGGAAAAATTAGCGGACATAACCTTTAGCCCCGATCTTTTGATCATAGATCCGCCGCGGGCAGGCATGCACAAGGATGTATTGGCCCAGGCCATGGCTTTATCCCCTAAAAAAATTGTCTATATCTCGTGTAATCCAGCAACCTTGGCCAGGGATCTGTCCCAGATGACCAACGAGTATGAACTCCTTGAAATACAGCCTGTTGACATGTTTCCCCATACCCATCATATTGAGGCAGTAGCCAAATTAGCTCTTCGGGGCTGAAAGCCAAAAAAAAGATTGACAAAGGGTTCCTCAGACAATAAAGTTATCATTATTAAATATATTTTCTGTTAGGAAGAAGGGCAAAGGGGGTGATTAAAAATGATCGGAAGTTTTCCATCGCAGTCGTGTTTTATAAGGGCTTCCGGTTCGCATCGATTCATCATTCCCCCCACAATTAGTGAGAGCTTTTTAACCTGCATAACAATTCAAGAGGTAAAATCAAATGTGTATATGCCCGTAGAGTGATATATTAGCCATTAAAGGCACATTTGTTTTTAAAGGGAAGGAAAAGCATCTCAAATTCGATCGAGGTGCTTTTTTTATTGGAAAACACTCTTGTAAAAAGGCCTTTTGGAGCTTTTTACGAGACTATCAAATTGAAACGAGGATATTTAGATATGAAAGTTATTGTTCGTGATAATCAGATAGAAAAGGCGATTAGGGATCTGAAGAGAAAGCTAACCAAGGAAGGATTTTTTTCCGAAATCAAGGAAAGGCGTTTTTATGACAAGCCGAGCGTTCAAAAGAAGAAAAAACAGGCAAAGGCAGCCAAAAGGCGCCGCAAGAGGGTAAGAAGGTTCTGAGAGGTGAGTTAGGACTGGTGAGAACGGAGTTTTTCTCTTGACAAAGATAGGGGCAGCAGGTAAATACGCAAAAGCTGTTGGCCCCTTAGTCAATCAACCCTAAACTCGATGTAAGAGGCTTAACAATCATGAAGGATCCAGTCAATTTCCCTAAAAAGTCTTCTGCAAAAGGCGGGGATACTTCTTCCCCTTCCGGGTTTTTCCCACGGTGGATGAACATAAATATTGCTGCTCAAGATGTGGGTTTTTTCATTTTAGGCCTCATCGGGGCTTTGATCGTGGGATGGGTCATCTTTCCATCGGTGCTCTATTCCAAACACTCCCAGCCGATCAATTTTAATCATGCCCTTCATCTCGACTCTGAAAAGGTGGATGGTATAGAGGGAGAAACAAAGGCAGAGAAGTGCTTGTTTTGTCATGCATTTCGCGATGATGGGACCTTTGCCGGCATCCCAAAATTGGCAAAGTGCACAGAATGCCACGATGACCCTGAATCCCCCCTTGGTGAGACCCCTCAAGAAAAAGCGTTCATGACAAAATATGTCGCTAATGAGAAAGAAATTCCCTGGCTCGTCTACTCTAAGCAACCTGACTGCGTCTATTTCTCCCATATCGCCCACGTCAAAATGGCCAACATAGGTTGTACCACCTGCCACGGGGACTTTGCCGGTAACGAAAAGCTGCCTTTATATGTGAAGAACAGGTTGACCGGTTACAGCATGAATATCTGGGGAAAACGGATTTCCGGTTTCTATTGGAACAAGAAGTTCTCGGATCGTATGAAAATGGATGACTGTGCCAGGTGTCATACCGAGAAGGGCCAGGAACAGAACAACTCCTGTTTTGTGTGTCATAAGTAAGGGGATAAGGACTATGAAATTAACCAGAAGGAACTTCATCGCAGCTGTTATTGGCGGGGTAGCGGGTATTCAGGTAACCCCCCTTCCCTGGAAATTAACTGATGATGCGGCCATATGGACTCAAAACTGGCCCTGGGTGCCGGTCCCCCCAACGGGTGAGTTCACAGATGTCAGCTCGGTGTGCAATCTCTGTCCCGGCGGATGCGGTATTTCTGTAAGAAAAGTGGACGATAGGGCTATAAAGATTGAAGGCCGGACCGACTATCCCGTGAACCCGGGGGGCATTTGCCCGGTGGGTATGGGCGGACTTCAATTGCTTTACGATGAATCTTTAAGGTTTACCGGTCCCATGAAACGTGCTGGTCTCAGGGGTGCGGGCGAATTTACGGAAATTTCGTGGGGCGAGGCCTTTGATATATTGGCTGGCAGGATTTCAACCCTTCGCAAGAAAGGAACGCCTGAGGCCATTGCTGCCGTGGACGGAAACCCTGAAGGAACGACCGTATCGGTCTTGATCAAACGGCTGATGAAGGCGATGGGAAGCCCTAATTATGTCAGGCCCCCTTCCCTAACCGACACCTACCGGATGGGGAACCTCCTGATGCAGGGGACGCTGGCCCCTATGGCTTATGACCTTGAGAATTCCGATTACGTCCTGAGCTTTGGCTGTGGCCTCCTTGAGGGATGGGGAGCGCCGGGCAGGGTAATGAACGCGTGGGGTATGTGGCATGACGGCAATCCGGCCAAGAGAAAAACCCGGATTGTACAGGTCGAGTCAAGGGCATCAAATACGGCTTCCAAGGCAGATATGTGGGTCACTCCCAGGCCCGGGACAGATGGCGCTTTAGCCCTGGGGCTTGCTCATGTGATCATCAAGTCAGGTCAATATGATTCCCGGTTTGTAGTTGACCATTCTTTCGGCTTCGATGATTGGAGATCCTTAGAGGGAACAAATCACACCGGTTTCAAAAGGCTGGTCCTTGAAAAATACTCTCCCGAACAGGTGGCAAAAATAACCGGAGTAAATCAGAAGACCATTGTATCTTTAGCCAAGGCCTTCGCTAATGCCAAGGCCCCCGTTGCGGTTTACGGCAAAGGGAAAGATAGTCTGAACGGCAGTTTGTATGAGTTCATGGCCGTTCAGAGCCTGAATGCCTTAGTGGGGAGCATCAACAGATCCGGAGGTGTCCTCCTGCCTGACCCCATTCCATTAAGCGATTTTCCTCTCTTGGAAGTGGACGCTATTGCGGGCGAGGGGCTCAAGAGACCGAGACTCGATCAGGCGGGGACGATGCGTTATCCCTTTGCAGATAGTCTGATTAACAATTTTACAGATGCCATAAACAATAGCCCCAAATCCCCTGTGGATACACTCCTCGTATTCTCGGCAAACCCTTTCTTTACTCTTCCTGACGGGGGCGGTTTCGAAAACGCCCTGGAAAAAATCCCGTTTGTCGTCAGCTTTTCCCCTTACCGTGATGAGACGGCCAATATGGCGGATCTTATCCTCCCTGACTGTACCTATCTCGAAAAAATAGATGATATTGTCTGGCCAATCGGTGTGCAGTATCCCCTTTACGGTTTGTCCAAGCCGGTGGTGGAGCCACTGTACAACACGAAAAACAGTGGGGATACAGTAATAGAGTTGTCAAGGGCTATCGGTGAATCGGTGGGGTCCGGCTTTCCGTGGGAAACTTTCGAAGAGGCCTTACAGGCAAGGGCAAAAGGGCTCTTTGATGCCGGAGGAGGGCTTGTGAGCTATGACCCTGATGCCCCTGCCTGGCAGAGGCAAACAGCCGGAAATGGTCCCAAGCCGGAGTACAAGTCCTTTGATGAGATGTGGGAGGGGATGCAGTCCGGGGGCATGTGGTATCGCCCCGTGAGTTCACCCAAAAGCTGGAAGGGACTCTTTAACACACCAAGCGGAAAATTCGAATTCTCGAGCAAACTGATTGCCCAGGCGATTGAGGATTACTCAAACAAAATATCAAAAAAGGCGGCCCTGAAAAATATGGGCCTCGCCGCCATAGACGATGAGGCCTGTATGGCTCATTACGAGGCCCCGGAAGCCGGCGTTGATCGCTCAGCATACCCGCTCCGGATGCTCCCCTATGAAATGATCAATTTAGCGAGCGGGTGGATACCGAGCCCGCCTTTTCTATATAAGACCATCTTTGAAAATCAGCTTTTAAAGGATAAATCCTTTGCCGCGATCAATCCCAAGACAGCTGCCAAATATCATCTCAAGGAAGGCGAGTTGGTTGCCGTCAAATCGCCGGTGGGAGAAGTGAAGGTACGCATAAATCTCTTTGAAGGGGCAATGCCAGGTATTGTCTATTTACCCTTAGGGTTCGGGCATAGCGCCTATGACGAGTTCATGAAGGGCAAGGGGGTCAATCCAAATAATATTGTCCAGGCAGGACAAGACGCTTTAAGCGGATACCCGGTCTGGTGGAATACACCGGTGAAATTAGTAAAGGTATAGATGCTGGTTTCTGGATACTGGATATTGGATGCTGGATGAGAGAAAAGTAAGCAGTATGCATTACGCAGTAAGCAGAAATCAGAAACTATAAACTAGTATCCAGTATCACGTGATAATCAAGAACAATCATTGCTGATTTCAAAAACTCGGCTCAAAATTCACGATCTTGGCCCCTATAGACAGATAGTGAGGTAACTCATGAAAAAAGGAAATGACCACGGGAAACATAAGTATGGCATGGTCATCAATATTGACAAATGCACCGGTTGTGGAACATGCATGGTCGCCTGTGCAGCCGAAAACAATGTTGCCGTGAGGGCTGACCAATCGGATAAGGAACGTACGATTACCTGGATGCGTCTTTACAAGATCTCCAACGGAAAGGAGTTCCCCCACACCGAGGTCAGTTATTTTCCCAGGCCGTGCATGCACTGCGATCATCACCCACCGTGTGTTTCCGTCTGCGTTGCCACTGCCACGAAATTGGATTTCAATACCGGGATCGTCAGCCAGATATATACCCGATGCATCGGGTGCAGGTATTGCCAGGCTGCCTGCCCCTATGGCGCCAGGTATTTCAACTGGTGGGACGCATTCCCCCAGGATAAGGGAATGGATCGCTACCTGACTCCCGAGGTTTCTCCCCGGATGAGAGGGGTTGTGGAAAAATGTACCTTTTGCCATCACCGGCTGATGCGTGCGAAAACCTTAGCCTATACCGAGGACCGGCGGGAGCTTGAAGAGGGTGAATACGTCACCGCCTGCACAGAGGCCTGCCCGGCCCAGGCCATTACCTTCGGGGACCTTAGTAATCCCGAACATAAAGTCTCCAAACTCATAAAGCACCCCTTTACATTCAGACTTTTGGAGCGGATCGGCACGGAACCGAAGGTCTATTACCACTCCAGCAGGGATTGGGTTCGCAAGTTGGGCGACAACTTTCTACCCGGCGAATATACGCCGGTGGTCAATCAGAGCTGGGCGGAAGAGGAATGGTCCACAAAACCGGGACGCGATGAGTTTTAGCATAAACGACCTAAACAGACACCGCCGGATTACTGATCTCAGGAGGGCAAGTAATGGATTCGCCATTGTTACCGCATGGAGTTAAGAGATGTTCCACATGGGCCTTTTTTTTCTGGACCCTGCCGTGGTTAGCCCTCCTGGCATGGGGGGGGCTGTCGGCCTTTCTATGTCTTTGGAAGGGGTTGAACCAGACAAACATGAGCAATGTCTTTGCCTTTGCCCTCTGGATCGTATTTGATCTGGCAGTCATCGCTTTAGGCGCCGGTGCATTTTTTACCGGATTCCTCACATATATTATTGGGAAAAAGGAATTGAAGAATATCATCAGTACCGCGGTGATCATAGGTTTTATCTGCTATTCAGGTGCCATGGCCATGTTGGGTATCGACATTGGACAGCCGATCAGAGGGTGGTTCATATTCTGGCACGCCAATATACACTCCATGTTGGTTGAGGTGTCCTTTTGTATCACATGTTATCTGATGGTCTTAGCAATCGAATTCATACCGATTATTTTAGAAAACAGAAAGTTAGAAGAGATAAAGGAACTCCGAATTTTTGGACATAACCTCCATGAAATCATGGCCGTTTTTGCCGCAACCGGTACTTTTCTATCGTTCTTTCACCAGGGGTCCTTAGGCGGCATGTTCGGTGTAATGTATGCGAGACCATTTGCAGCGCGGGAAGGCTTTTATATCTGGCCCTGGACATTCTTCCTCTTTGTCCTCTCGGCCATTGCCTGTGGGCCCTGTTTCACCATCCTCTGCACGAAACTGACCGAATTCTTTACCCGAAAAAAGCTTGTCCCGGACAGCGCAATTCAGCTCCTTGCTAAGATATCGGCGTGGCTTATCTCCCTCTATATGGTCTTAAAGATTGCTGATTATTTGGGTTGGATGTACGGCGTTGTCCCGCGGGCAGGTCTGACATTTGAGAGCTTTTTCAGGGAAGGGCCATACGGCGTCTATTTGGTCGTATGCGAGATGATTTTCTGCGGAATCCTACCTGCAATTATCCTGATGGTGCCCAAGGCGAGGCAGAACCAGGGATGGCTCATCATTGCATGCCTGTTAAACTGTATAGGGATTGTTCTGAACCGTTTCCTCTTTATCATCGTAACTCTGGCAATACCAGTAATGCCCTTTGACAGGTTCTGGGGCTATCTCCCCACGTGGCAGGAATGGGGCATCGGATTAGCTGTGGTCGGTTATGGTTTCTTACTGTTTTCCGCGGCCTACCGATATCTACCCATATTCCCCAAAGAAAGAGAGTTGAACCCTATTACAGAATAGTGGAGAGTGAAATACAATGACACCGTTTTCTTTTGAATGGCAGTGGAATATTGAATATATAATATTCTTCGGGCTCCTCTATATCGCCCTCGGCATCATAGGCGTAGGCATTACTTTCACAGTGATAAAGACGGGCCTGCAGGCCTTAGGGTTCATGAGGGAGAGGCATTTTTAGATCGACACCACCGTGTCCTGCAGCCAGTGAACATTGTCCTGAGATGGATAATCTAAATTGAAATGGAGGCCGCGGCTCTCCTTTCGGAGTGAAGCACAACTGATAATCAGTTGGGCCACCAAGGCAATGTTCCGGAGCTCGAGCAGGTCCTGAGTTATTAAAAAATCCCAATAATACTCCCTGATCTCCGATTGTATATTTTCTACCCGGTTCTTTGCACGTGCCAACCGTTTGTTTGTCCTTACAATTCCCACATAGTTCCACATAAAACTCCTGATTTCATCCCAGTTATGTGAAACCACCACCATTTCCTCGCTGTCTGTGGCGCTACCCGGGTCCCACCGGGGGGCCTTGGGAAAGGCTTCGTTCCTTTTGTCCTCAATCTCGGCAGCCGATTTCAGCGCAGTACGTCTTGCAAAGACAAGGGCTTCAAGGAGTGAATTGCTGGCCAGGCGGTTTGCTCCATGCAGTCCTGTGCAGGCGACCTCGCCGATTGCGTATAGATTACGCAGATTTGTTTTTCCGTACTCGTCCGTGAGGAGGCCACCGCACATGTAATGTGCAGCAGGGACCACCGGAATCGGTTCTCTAGTCATATCGACCTGGAACTTCAGACATGTCTCATGGATATGAGGGAACCTGTCAGCAATAAATCCCGAGTCCTTGTGGCTGATATCCAAGTAGACACATTCATCCCCGCTCTTTTTCAGTTCCATGTCAATCGACCTGGCCACAATGTCCCTGAATGCCAGGTCCTTGAGGGGATGGTATTTCTCCATGAACCGGTTCCCTTTCTTGTCCAAAAGGACTCCCCCCTCGCCCCTGACCGCTTCGGATATCAAAAAATTCTTGGCCAAGGGATGATACAGACATGTTGGATGGAACTGAACGAATTCCATGTTGGCGACCTTGGCCCCGGCACGATACCCGATGGCCACCCCGTCTCCGGTAGCAATATCAGGGTTGCTCGTATACCGGTATACCTTGCCTGCACCGCCCGTTGACAGGACAGTAATCTTAGACAAGTAGGTAATGATCTCCCCCTGTTCTGCGTCCAAGACATAAGCCCCCCAGCAGGTCTCACTGGTTTCGGTTGCTATGATCCCGCGACGGATCAACTTGGATTTGGTTATGAGATCGATCGCCATATGGTTTTCATAGATCCGGATGTTTTTGTTCTCGGCCGCACGTTCGAGCAGGATGCGCTCTACTTCCCTGCCGGTCAGATCCTTGGTGTGGACAATCCGGCGTTTCGAATGTCCTCCCTCGCGTCCCAGATCAAGGGTTCCTTTTTTTTCCTCCTGGAGGGTAAAATTGACCCCCATCGATATCAGATCTTCAACCCTGGCCGGACCCTCCTTCACCACGATCCGCACAATATCCTCGTGGCAGATCCCGTCCCCCGATTCGAGCGTATCTTTGATATGGAGATCAAAGCTGTCATTCTGGTCAAACACCGAGGCGATGCCGCCCTGGGCATAGTTGGTGGACCCTTCTGCCTTGTCCTTTTTGGTTACGACCGCTACACTCCCTGTCTTGGCCGCCTCTAAGGCAAAGCTCAGCCCGGCGATGCCGCTTCCGATAACGAGATAATCCGTTATAATTTCCATATTTGCCTCCTTCCTCCCTTTCCAGACAACAATCTTTGAACTCTGAGTCTACGCCACGATATCAGCCTGTTGCCATATGCTCAAGTATTTTATTCGGCAATCCCCCTCTCGTGAGAATTGCCCACCGGAACTCCGAGTTGACACAAACAGCAGGTGTTGTTAACATCTCTGAACCCGTGAACGGTTACCAATCCTGTAACCCGATTGATTTATTTATGAAGAATTCCAGGACTAAATCCGCAATCCGCAATCCCTGCCCGCCAGTGCCAGGCGATGGCAGGCGGGCGCAATCCGCAATCGAATACCATGCCTGTTTATGAATACAAGGCCCTTGACAGGGCGGGCAAGAATAAGGATGGGATCATTGATGCTGACAGCTCGATAGCGGCGAGGCAGAAGCTGAGGGGATCGGGACTCTTTCCAATAGAATTGAAAGAGACCTCCTCCACGCCTGGACAGGCGGCTCCAGACCAGACTTCCATTTCGACCTTTTTCAAGCGGGTCAGGCCGGCAGAGCTTTCTGTTGCCACCCGGCAGTTGGCGATCCTGTTGGGGGCAGGAATCACATTGGTTGCATCCTTGGACGCCATGATATCCCAGGTTCCCAACCCTCTCCTGAAAAAGATTTTGGCCCAGATCAAAGAATCGGTAAATGAGGGGAACAGCCTGGCCTTTTCATTGTCCCGGCATCCCAAGGTGTTTTCGCAGATCTATGTCAACATGGTGAGGGCGGGGGAAGAATCAGGATCCCTTGATCTGGTCCTCTACAGATTATCGGAATTAACTGAGCATCAGCAGGCCCTGAAGGGTCGCCTGAAAGCGGCCTTGGCTTATCCCGTTTTTATGCTTTTGATCGGTGGCCTGGTACTCTTTTTTCTCATCACCTTTATTGTGCCCAATATCACAAAGATCTTCGACGAGATGCACCAAGTTTTGCCTCTTCCCACCCTGATACTCATAGGGGTAAGCAATTTTCTTAAGTCCTTCTGGTGGCTTGTTATTGGAGGATTGGGATGTGCTGTTCTGCTCATAAGGAGATTAATCAAGACGCCTAAGGGAAGGCATATATGGGACCTCTTGAAGCTCCGGACCCCTGTTATCGGCCCTCTCACTACCAAAACAGCAATGGCGCGATTCGCGAGGACATTGGGCAGCCTGCTTCAAAATGGTGTTTCCCTACTCCCTGCCCTCGGGATAGTCAGAAACATTGTCAGCAACACGCTTATTGCTGAGGTCATTGATAATTCCATGGATGAGATCCAGTCGGGCAAGGCCCTTGCCGTTTCACTTTCCCGGAGCCGCTGGTTCCCTCCCATTGCAATACAGCTGATTTCAGCAGGAGAACAGAGCGGGGAGATAGAGAGCATGCTCAACAAGATCGCAGATATTTATGAAAGGGAGGTGGAGTCACAGGCCCTTGCCATGACCTCCATGCTGGAACCGGTCATGATTCTGTTCATGGGTTTGACCGTAGGATTTATCGTTATTTCAATACTTCTCCCCATCTTTGAGATGAATCAGATGATACGGTAAGCCAACCCGGATAAACCGGAAAAGTGCCCAAAGTGGTAACTTCTCAATAACTATGGGCACCTTGGAGGATTGTATTGGGCAATTTTCAA
>CAZFSF010000093.1:0-11241 GCA_964522045.1 uncultured Desulfobacteraceae bacterium | reverse complement strand
AAAGAAAGCAGATTGCCCAGAAATTCCGCTCGGAAGGGGAAGGCGAGGCCCGTATAATCGAGGGTAGCCAGGAAAAGGAGTTGAAAAGAATCACCTCCGAGGCATATAAGATTGCCCAAGAGAAAATGGGTAAGGCGGATGCCGAATCTACCATGATCTATGCCCAGGCCTATGATAAGGACCCCGAATTCTACTCATTTGTGAAATCGTTAGATGTGTATGAAAGGACCATGGATAAGGAAAGCTCGCTTCTCCTTTCAACCGATTCGGACTTCCTGCAATTCTTCAAGAGTTACAAGGCAGGAGAAATAAAGGGAGCTACAAAATGGTAAGAACAGAGATATCACTCTTCCTCAAAAACGTCCCCGGCGAACTTGGAAAATTAGCAAGCATGTTAGCTGAAGCCGGGATCAACATCGATGCATTGACCATCCAGGACGCATCCGAATATGTCCAGACGCTCTTTAAAGCAAGAGGGAAGTCCCTTAAGAGAGTCGCATCGGCAGCAAGCTACGGCTCCATGAAAAAGGACTCGGTCGATCATGCTCTGATCCGGCTTCTGGTTGAGGATACTGACAGGGCTATCGATTTCTTGTCCAAGGGCGAATACATATTCGACATTATGCCGGTCATCGCATTAGAGATTGATAACAGGCCTGGCAGTCTCGCTGAAATGGCAAAGAAATTCGGTGAGGAAGGGGTTAACATCAATTACGTATATGGATCAGCCTTGGCCGGAGACAGTAAGTCCCTCTTCATTTTCTGCCCCGAAGATATCGAACTCGCGGCCCAGATTTTCAAGGATTAGCCCCCCGCACACTCTCTAAGATCAACGATTTTGAGCTGAACCTTCTCAGATCCCTGCCATCTGTTCAATCCGGGGGTAAAAATTATATCAACCCTCTTCCCGTCAAGGGGATGACAGTGGCCAAAGCCGAAACCGATTGCCTCCAAAGTCGTCTCTCCCTGGCTTACCCTGAGTTTGAGATGACGCTCCCCTACAACACGTGATCCTGAAACATGAAGTGACAGTGCTCGGAAAACCGGCTCGAGGTTTCCTTCGCCAAAAGGGGAGAGGGCCATTATCTGATGTATCATCTCCTTGCCAATCTCTTTAAGAAGCAGATCGCAATCCACATGAATTGTAGGGACAAGATCTGCGGCAGTCATCTCTTTTTCGGCAAGCCCTTCCAGCTCACCTTTGAGGATCTCAAGGTTCTCTTCATCTAACCTGAAACCTGCTGCGTGGGCATGTCCGCCGAACTTTTGAAACAGGAGGCCAAGTCGGCTCAAGGCCTTATAAAGGTTGAAACCGTCGATGCTCCTCCCCGATCCGGTGGCAATCCCATCCTTGACGCCAACAACCAATGAAGGCCGATGATATCTTTCCACAAGCCTCGATGCAACGATACCGAGAACCCCCTGATGCCAGTTTTCTCCCCACAAGAGAAGGGTTCTGCGATCGGCGATCGGCCTCTCGCTCCGGATCATATCTTCTATCCGGTCGAGGATACTCTGTTCCAGTCTCTGGCGCCGGCCGTTTTCAACATTAACCTTCAAGGCGAGCTCCTTGGCCTCCTGACCTTCGGTAACGGTCAGGATTCGCAGCCCGACATCGGAATCACCCAGCCTCCCCGGGGCGTTAAGACGGGGAGCAAGCCTAAAAGCCAGATCATCAGAGGATATCTCTGAACTCTTAACACTTGCCACATCCATCATGGCCCTTATCCCGGGCCATCTTGAGTCAGCCATACGTCTTATGCCGCCCTTAACAAGCATCCTGTTCTGGCCTAACAGCGGCACCCTGTCCGCAACGGTTCCCAAGGCAACCAGATCAAGATATTCCCTTAGATCAGGCTCGGGCCGGCCCTTGAACCAACCCTGGTCCCTCAAGGCAGCCCTGATTGCAACGGTCAAGAAGAAGGCCAAGCCCACTCCTGCAAGATCTTTGAAGGGAAAGGGGCAGTCAGGTTGGTGAGGGTTGATTACCGGACAATCGAGCCTGGGTTCCCCCGGCACCTGATGGTGATCTGTAACAACCACCTCCATGCCCAGGCCTTTTGCCACATCTATTTCTCTTGCACCGGAGATGCCGCAGTCCACTGTGATGATGAGTCCTGTCCCGTTCCTGCTGATCTGCTCAATGGCCCCACTGTTAAGGCCATAACCCTCTTCCAACCGGTTGGGGACGTAAGATGTCACAGGTATGCCGAGATCTGAAAAAAAATGCACAAGAACCGCCGTTGCAGTGAGCCCGTCCGCATCGTAATCCCCATATATGGTGATTTTCTCACGGGTCTCCATAGCGGCAAGGATGGTTTTTATTGCACTGTCCATCCCTTTCATGAGCATCGGATCAGCCATTTGGGATAAGCGGGGTGAGAGGAAAAATTGCGCAACTGAGTTCTCCGTAATGCCACGGTTGATTAGCAGTTGCGCCTGTAAGGGAGTAATGCCTGCCTTGCGGGCAAGTTGAGAAGTGGCAGGGGATGTGGGCTTTAGTTTCCAGACCTTATTAGGAGACACGGCAGGGTTCACTGATTAAGGATTTCCCGGTGAAAGAGGGCTTCAGGGTTACCCGGCGCCATAGCGGATTCATTGAGGTCTTCATACTATCGGTCCCTTGATCTGCTCAAGAGTTTTTCTATGGCCTCTACATCTTCTGGAACATCAACTTCAATGGAGTCATGAACGGTCTCTAAGACCTTGATCCTATATCCATGTTCCAGTGCCCTCAACTGCTCAAGCTTTTCCAAGCGTTCGAGCGTTCCTTCCGTAAGGGAGCTGAACCGAGTCAGGAAATCCATATGGAAGCAGTAGAACCCAAGATGCTTATAATAAACCCCATCGGGCCTTTGATCGCGACAAAAAGGGATGGGACAACGGGAAAAATAGATTGCGAATCCCTCTCTGTCAGTAACTACCTTAACATGATTGGGATTTTGAATATCCCTCTTATCCCTGATCTTATACTTTAATGTGCTCATCGGTATTGCCCTGTCATTCACCAGTGGTTTGACCAGATCTGTCACTACAGAGGGTTGAAATGACGGCTGATCACCCTGGATATTCACAACGAGGTCATCATCTTGCAGTCCCATCTTCAGGGCTGCTTCACCGATGCGGTCCGTGCCGGAACGATGTGTTTTCGCAGTAATAACAGACTTCCCCCCGAACTGATTAACGCAGTCTGTGATCCGGTCATCGTCCGTTGCAACGTAGACTGCTGAAAGCTCAGGGCATGAGAGGGCGCGTTCATAGGTGTGTTGAATCATCGGTTTGCCGGAGATCAACGCTAAAGGCTTACCGGGAAAACGGCTTGAATCGTATCTTGCCGGTATAAAAGCAAATATTTTCATAAGCGGAATAATTGAGGGATTGAGGAATTTAGGCATTCAGGCATTGAAGGTGCTCTATTACCAATCGTTTCGTAAAAGATCAAGAAAATTAGGTTTTGGAGCTACAGCTATTTTTCTTGGGGCGACCTACCTGCAATAATTCCCAATTCCTGAATCCCTAAATTTGCTCTCAAACATCAATCCAATAGCTTGCGCAGGCCGAATCAGACTCCCACGCTGTGACCCTGCTTATCTTGACCCCTTGGATGTTCAGTCTCTGTGAGAGGGATTCAAAAATATGGCGGGAAATATTCTCTGAGGATGGTTCGGCATTTTCAAAGGGCGCCAATTCATTTAAAAATTTGTGGTCCAGTTCATCTATTACCCCTTTTGTCTCGCCTTTTATCACCCTGAAATCGATCAGCAGACCGTCGGTTCCCAAGGTGTTGCCTTGCACGCACACCTCTATCTTCCAGTTATGTCCATGCAGGTTCTCACATCCGCCCTCAAGCCCTCTCAGTTGGTGTGCCGCAGCAAACTGGGTGGATATTTTCAGTTCGTACATGCGTTTTACCCCTCACTCGCCCTTCTCTTCCTTTTTTTCTTCATCCGTTTTCTCTGCTTCCACTGCCGGGGCTTCTTCTTGATTTTCTAACGCAGCTGTTTCTTCTTGATCTTCTAACGCAGCCGCTTCTTCCTCGGTCTTTCCGCACTCGGTACATTTACCGTCAACTATGATCCCTGTGCAGGCCCCATCAGGACATAAGACCCGGTCTTCAAGATCAAGATCGTCATCACATTCAAGAAAATCCTCATCCCGGGGGATCTCTTCAACGCCTTCCTTCAAAGGGGCCCCGCATGCCATACAATAATTTGCATCCTCAAGGACCATTTCTCCGCACTTGGGGCAGGGAGAACCCGGGAGCTCTTTTTCACAATGTGGACATTTCATACCTAATAATCTCCTCTTTAAAATGGGACTTTCCCCCCTCTAATCAGGGGGCAGCCAATCGATCGAACCGCTTTTGAGGTAAAGATTATAGGGAAATTGGGGTTGAGTGTCAAATATTAATGAGGCTTGCTATAATCTTTTACTTTGCCATGACAGGTGTTATACTTATTTCCAATTTTGAGAGAAATAGGCAGGTCAGGAGAACGGAGTCGTGAAAGGAGGCCCAATATGAGAAATCGCAATTTTTTGCTTCAGTCGGTGTTTATTGCATTTTTGTTCAGTCTAATCATCCCCTTAGGGCTCAGTGCCGAGATCGAAGGACCGGCCGGGGGTCAGTTGAACCTTAGAAAGGTGGCGTTGTTTAAAAGCGGTGTGGGATATTTTGAGCTGCAGGGAAGTGTGAAAGCAGGAGAGGGGATTGAACTCCATTTTAAACGTGAACAGATGAATGACCTGCTTAAAAGCCTTACCATACTCAACTTGAGCGGGGGAGAGGTCGGCAGCATCGTTTATGACAGCAAAAAGACCGCAAAGCAGCAGTTGAGCGATTACGCCTTTGATCTCCGAAAGGGCGATGGCCTGCCACAGGTGTTAGAGCAATTGCAGGGAAGCAAGATTGAACTGATAATCGGAAGCACCACCATAACTGGGACCATTGTCGGCGTCGAAACGCGGGTCACCATGGAAAATAAGATCAAGGTTCCGCTTTTTTATCTGAGCCTCATGGACGGCAATGGCCAACTGCGCAGTTTCGACACCAATGAAATTAACGGAGTAAGATTCCTTGATCAAAGACTTCAACAGGACATAGAAAGGTATCTGACGATCCTCTTTCAGAAAAACCTAAAGGATGAAAAAGCCGTCTTCATAACCCCAACGGGAGAAGGGAGACAGGAACTTCTAATGGGTTACGTGACGGAAGTTCCGGTATGGAAGGCAACTTATCGCGTTATGATCCCGGAGGAAAAAGAGGGTATCAAACCGTTCCTCCAGGGATGGGCCATTATTGATAATGTGAGCGGCAAAGACTGGAAAAATGTGCAGCTTTCCCTAATCAGCGGTTTGCCCATATCGTTTGTCCAGAATCTTTATGACCCGCAATTCAAAAAAAGGCCGGTCGTTAAAATGGATAAGGCGGCCCCCTTGGCGCCGGCAGTCCCGGAGGCGGGCATGCGAACAGACCAGATGGTGGCAGCCGCGGCTCCAATGGCTAAACCTAAACAAAGACGAATGAAATCCTTTGCCGCAGGGAGAGAGATGAAGGAGATGCGCCTTGAAGGAGTAAATCTTGAGGAGAGAATGCGGGAATTAAAAGTAGACACAGTTACCCGTGAGAAGGGAGAGATGTTTGAATACAGGATTGACCACCCTGTTACAATAGAACAAAACCGCTCGGCCCTGGTACCGATTCTGGCAGCAGAAATCGATGGCAAGGCAGTCGATCTCTACAACGAGAAGACACGGGTGGATAACCCCCTCGCAGCGGTAAGGCTGAATAACAGCACGGGTTTGACATTGGAAGGGGGACCATTGACCGTTTTCCAGGGAGGCAGCTATGCAGGTGATGCATTGGTCAAGACCTTCAAGCCGGATGAACAGCGCTATATTACCTATGCCGTTGATCTGGGTCTCCGTGTCAATACCAAAATGGGAACCAAGAGCGAGCAGATTGACCGGGTGATTATCAACCGTGGGCTTATCCGCATGCGGAGGGGGATCATTGAGACGAAGACATACAACCTTGACAACAAGAACGCCCACTCAAAGACCGTTGTCATCGAGCATCCCTACCACGCAAACTGGAAACTTCTTAATAAGGAAAGACCGATCGAGATAACCGACAACTACCTCCGTTTTGAAGTCAAGGCCCCCGGACTAAAAATAACAAAGTTCAGTGTCAGGGAGATGAGGGAAAGTTGGGAACGGATCATGATCAGCAACCTGACGCCGGATCAAATCATTGTTATGGCCCGTAAGAAATATCTCACTGAAAATACACAGAACAAATTGCAGAAAATCGTCGCCCTCAAATCGGAAATCAGCAGCATTGACAGGGGCCTCAAGGCGATACAAAAAGAGCGGGGCCAGATATTTGAGGATCAGAAAAGGCTCACGGAAAATCTGAGAGGCTTAAGGCAAACGACAGAAGAAAAAAGCCTCCGGAACCGATATGTCAAACGACTTAACCAGCAGGAAACTCGATTGGAGGAACTGCGCAAAAGGGAAAAGGCACTGAATCAGGAGTTCAAAACAAAACAGGGAGAGATGGAAAGAATGATCGGGGCCCTTGAGCAGGATTTGAGCCCCGCTAAAGCGGGGCAGGATTCATAATCACTACTTTCCGGGATGGACGATGATACGATCCCCAGGATGAATAGGTTGTTTCAGATCAATTCGGTTCCATATGATAAGCGCCGCCAGGGGAATTTTGAATTTCTCGGCAATGCCTGAGAGATTGTCTCCCTTCCTGACAACGTAGACCCGTTCATTTTGACCCAAGGAAAATTTCTTGACAAGCCGCCTGTATCGTTTTTCGAACCCTTTAGATGCTCCCTTGGGGACAAGTATCTCATACGTTCCAGAGCCGATATGGTGACCCCTTATTTCCGGATTGAGATCCTTGATTACCTTGAAACGGGTCTTTGCCGCCTCTGCCACAATCCGAATAGGCACGTCCCCAACAGATTTCACGCGGACCTTATCAAATGCCAGTGGGAGGTAGTGATCATCTTTTTTCAGTCTAAAACCGAACTTTTCAGGTTCTGAAAAGATTATCTTGATAGAGAGTATCCGGAACAAAAACCGTTGCGTTTCAAGGGGGAGATAAAGCTGGTAGTAATCATCGGTCTGCTGTTCCAGTATCTCAGACATAAGCCCCTTTTCGCCCATATTATATGCAGCGGCTGCAAGGGTCCAGGACCCAAATTCCTCATGAAGATCCCTAAAATATCTGATCGCCGCGCCGGTTGATGCAAACAGGTTACGTCGCTCATCAATCCGGCGGTTGATGGTTAGCCCGTATTTGCGACCGGTTTGCATCATGAATTGCCAGAATCCCATGGCCCCCTTTTTTGACCCTGCATGTGGCCTGAGGGCACTCTCGGCAACTGCGACGTATTTGAGATCGTCTGGCAGGCCGTTCCTTTTAAGCATTTTTTCAATGTATGGCAGATAACGTTTAGAGCGTTTCAGCCACAGAACTACCTGCGGACGGTTCCAGAGAGTGAGAAGAAACTCCTTTTCAAATCTTTCTTTGACCTCTCTATTATCAATCGGCACCGCTTCCCCACAAAAGGCGTGAGACGCGGCAAGATCGAGGGATGAGATCAGGGAGGGTGCGGGGCTAATTGGCCCAGGGGTTTCTCCAAGAGCAGATGAGCAGAAGAGTAGCGCCTGGCAAAGAAAGAAAAAGAAACTCCATTTTGTCAATTTAAGCATCTATATCTGTCCCGAGAGAATCGCAGACGCTATATCTGCTGGTCCCGAAAAAACATCATCAATCCCACTTCTCCTTTAGTGACATCAGGGCCATGGCGTTCTCAAAAGGGACATTCTTTGTATAATCGCATCCTAATGTCAGAACATATCCCCCGCCCTTGCCCCAGGCCTTAATACACTCCTTCGCCTCAGCCACAACCGCGTCCGGTGTTCCGGAAAGGAATGCCCCTCCCGGCGCCACATTCCCGGCCACGCAGACCTTGCCCCCGAGAATTTTCTTCGCGGTTCGCAGGTCCACCTTGGATTCAAGGCTGAAGCAGCTCGGGGCGATATCCGCAATATCCTCTAACACCTGGGTCGTATCGCCACAGATGTGTATCATCGCGTACTTCCCTTTCCCCTTGATTCTGGCGACAAGCTCCTTCAAGAACGGCGCCACAAACCTCCTGAACGAATCGGGTGAAATCAAATCCCCGGAAGCTACAGGATCAGAGAGGTTCGCTCCTAAGATGTCTTCATGTTCAAGGATCGGTTCGATGATCGACCAGATCAGATCTGTTGAAAACTGGATAAGTTGTATCAGCCTGTCGGGTTCCTCGATGGTCGCAATCGATACCGCTTCCATGCCCAAGATCCGGGCCGCCAGGGTGAACGGGGCCCATTGGGTCGGCATGGCCAGGGTCTCCTTACCAATGGCATCGGCAACAAGATGATGAGAACGAATAATCCCCTGCATGACCGGATGATCGAGGACCTTTTCTATTTTCAATTCATCGAGTTCATCTAAGCTCTGGATAACGGTTTTGGTGAGGGCTGGTCCGTCCGAGGATCTGTCCTCTATAGGGCAGCCTAAAAAATGGACGGGGTAGTTGATGAAATTGGAGCCCGTCCATAAAAGGTCGTGCCCTACTTTGCGAAAGCCCTGAATAAAAACATCAGCGATTTTTTCCGGATTCTCTTTAATCCCCGCAAAGGTTTCTCCTGCCATATGCACAAGCCATGCACCGCCCCCAATAAGGGTAACTGGCGTCCTTTCGGGTTCCTTCAAGTCAAAGGCCATCTTTGTAATCTCTCTTCCGTTCATAACACCCTCCTGAATTTTTTTAGCCGGATAGACCGGCCTCCGGCTCGTAAAGCCTACGGCTCGGAGAGAATAAAATAAGGTCTCACTGTTTTCGGAATAATACTAAGTCCTTCTTCCTTCTTGATAGCTTTGCGTGATATTATTATCTGAGTGTTTTACGCGAAAACATCAGGTCCACTTGGTTAGTTAGTGTCCATCCAGATATGAGCTAGTTTTTGCAAGATCAAGGAAGACGAAGATTTTAACCACAAGAATGCATTTAGTATTTTGAGGATTAAAATTTGAGTCTGACGTCCCGCCGACGGCGGGATGGAAAATAGCCATTTATGGATGGACACCGGTTAGTATAGAGAATACACGTATGGAGGTCAAGGAACTTACTGCGTGAAACGGATAACATCCAGATATGCCCCTGACCTCGTATCCGGATCTTTGCGTCGGCGTCTTTATTTCACAGAATAAGAAAGTCCTGACTTTTTTATCTGATAGGGTAAATTAGCCAAAACATTTCTGTGCCAATCTCAAATGCCGAAAGGCTATTGATTGGGGCCTCAGGGATCTGACCCGTATTACTGACGTGGAAAACGTGGCCACGGTGATGAGTCTGTTGCCGGAAAAGGTCGGTTCTCCCTTGTCCCTTAATGCCATCGGGGAAGATGTGGGAATAAGCTATACGGCCGTCAAAAACTGTTTCTCCGCCCTGCAATTCGCCTATGGCCTGTTTCTGGTCCCGCCCTACAGCACAAGAATGTCAATGAACATCCTTCAAAAAAAGCTTGATTTTTGAGCCTGAAAAGTATTATTAAGCATATGATTAGCAAAACTTTTAAGAGTCTGAATCGAGGTATGACATGGCAAGTATAACAGCCAATCAATTGAAGACTAAAGGCGTGTCGGCCCTGGCGCCGATAATTGACGAAAACAAAGCCGCGATGATCACCGTCAGAGGCAAGAACAGATATGTAGTTATGGATTTTGATACTTACAATCACCTTCGAGAGTGCGAGCTTGAGGCGGCAATTGTCGAGACAAAAAGGGAACTTGAACACGGGGAGGTTTTTAAGGACTCCATTGACGAACATATCAAGCGTATTGTCGATGAGCTATAATATCATCTTCACAAAAAATTATACCAAGCGGGCCACACGTTTCTTCAAAAAACATCCGGATCTGATCGGGCAATATGAGAAAACACTCAAACTTCTTGAATTAAACCCACAACATCCTTCGCTGGGTCTTCATCCCCTGAAAGGGAAATTGAAGGACCTGCATTCCGTTTCCATCAACATCGGTTATCGCATAACCATCGAATTGTTCATTCACAAGAAAACTATTGTCCCTGTGTATATCGGTACACACGACGAGGTCTATAGATAAGATATCTGTAATCCGGACAGTGAGATGGCGAATGCCTTGGTAGCAGGGGACAGGGTAGAAATCCGAGGGTTAGAGAGTTTCGATGTACTATCATAACAGGAATAAACGCGAAACTCGAAAGCGGTTACGTTCTTTATGGGTGGCAGCTCTCGTCCTCTTTTGGCTGATAAATGGCGGATGCGCTGGCCCCGAAGTTGCAGAAAAACCGTATTTTGTTAAAACGGGCGACCTTCTCCGATTCGAACCTTTCGAATTGGATATTCAGGTGGCGGGGATCATCGGCGTGGAACATGGTGATACCCTGGTGGAGGACCCGGGATGGCGAGAGTATCTTTTTCAAATCGAAAACCATAGCGACATGCCGCTGACCGTGAAAAACGTCAAGCTTTTAAATGCTGAAGGTCGTTATCTGGAATCCGCCGCCGCCTACGAACAAATTATCAGACCTCCGGATGTTGCCGCCGAAGTGGCCGGTGATATCGCCACAGATGCGGCAGGTATTGCTGTGGGCCAAGTCATTCCTTTCGGCGGCTTGATTGTCAGGGCGTTTTCAAATGCTGCGGCTGCTTCGAGTGCCGGGGCAAGAGCCAATGCAAAACGATCTTTTTCGTGCCGAGATTGGGGAAAATAGCCATTCTCGGACAGCCTCCTAGAACCAACTGCTATGGGCCAACAGCATGCCAGATTTGCCCGATTTGTTCGCGAGAATATTCCCGTACCTTGAATCCAGAGACCCAGAAGATCCTTTCTGAATAATATCTGTAATGTGGACCGAAGATTTTTGAAGTATTCTGATTGTAAGTGTAACCAGATGAGATCTGTGTAAAGTGAGACTATCTTCTCTTGACATTTCGCACTTAACTATTCTAAATTAATATCAAAGATCGTTAAATTCATAACATTTATTAGCCTTTCAAAAACCATCATCATCACCCATACAAAAGGGATGATTCTATGAGCGCAGAAAAATATAGAAGAAGACTAACGGCCATTTTGAGTGCTGATGTCGCTGGATATAGCCGTCTTATGGGTGAAGATGAAGCAGCTACCGT
>CAZFSF010000092.1:0-11386 GCA_964522045.1 uncultured Desulfobacteraceae bacterium | reverse complement strand
AGGATTGAAATTTGAGTCTGACGCCGAGATTGGCCAAAAGGGGGCGTTTTTCAAAAGTCTCAACATATCTCCCAAAGGGGGTATTCGATCTTGAATCAATTACCAAAACATTCCCCCCGGGCCTTGCTTTCAACCTCCCTCAATTCTGTACCCGAGAGTCTGCGCCATATCCATCTCATGGGCATTTGCGGGACCGGGATGGCATCCTTAGCCGGCATGCTAAAAGACCACGGCTATCTGATAACAGGTTCGGATCAAAATGTTTACCCACCCATGAGCGTCTTTCTTGAATCCTTAGCCATTCCTGTTTTCAGCGGCTACAAGCCAGAGCATCTCCATCCCAGGCCAGATCTGCTAATTGTGGGAAACGTGATCACAAAAGAGAATCCGGAGGCTGTTGAACTTTCACGCCTTAAACTCCCCTACCTCTCCTTTCCTCAGGCCCTCAGACAATTTGCATTAAGAGATAAACGATCTATTGTGATTAGCGGCACACACGGCAAAACAACAACCTCAGCATTAGTTGCGTGGATTTTAGAAAAGGCCGGAATGGACCCCGGGTTCATGATAGGGGGGATTCCCCTCAACTTCGAGAGAAATTTTAAGTTGGGCAAAGGCCTCTATTTTGTCATTGAAGGGGATGAATACGATACGGCCTTTTTCGATAAGGGGCCTAAATTTTTACATTATAATCCATGGATTACGATCCTCACCAGCATAGAATTTGATCACGCCGATATCTACAGCAATCTTGACCATGTCATAGAGAGTTTCAGTAGACTAATCGACATTATTCCATCAAAAGGGCTTCTCATCGCAAATGGGGATGATGAAACCGTAGGGCGCGAAAGCAAAAGGGCAATATGCCGGATAGAGACCTACGGTTTTTCCGAAAAAAACCTCTGGCGGGCCGTAGATGTCGCTATTGAAAAGGATTTCACAAAGATAAGAATCCTCAAGGGGGACAAAGAAGAGACCACCCTTGCGACTTCCGTTTATGGCAGGCACAATATATCCAACCTCCTGGCGGCCTTGGCCCTGGGTCGCTTTCTAAAAATACCCTGGTCGATCCTCGCAGAAGCAGCCAAGACATTCAGCGGTGTCAAACGGAGGCAGGAGATCATCGGAGAGATGGGGGGTATCCTTGTGTTAGATGATTTTGCCCATCATCCCACCGCGGTAAGAGAGACAACAAGAGCGGTAAGAGAGAGATACAGGCTGCGACGTCTGATTACAGTATTCGAACCCAGGTCCAATTCAAGCAGACGAAATATCTTTCAAGACCAGTATGCCCTCTCTTTTGACGCCGCAGACCTGATTATGATCCCTGAACCCCCTTTAATGGAAAAAATCCCTATTGAAGAACGCTTTTCATCGCAACAATTGGTATCTGATCTGATCAAGAGGGGACTTGAGGCCTCTTATTTTGAAAACACGGAACTGTTGTTGGAGGCGTTGGTAGGAGAAGCCCGATCCGGGGATGTCATCCTCATAATGTCCAATGGCGGTTTTGATAACCTGCATCAAAGGCTATTAAAAAACCTATAAGGCACTTGACGATTGCCTGATCAGGGAATATAGTTATTCCAAGAGTTTAAACTTAGACCCGGAAAGGTGGTGAATGAACGTTATCAGGGTTTCTAAGAGATAATATTAATGGACCTATAGTTTAAAGGAGGTTTTTCAAATGAAAAGATTTTTTGTTGTTTCGCTTGCCATGGTTTTTGTTTTGGGTGCGGTTGGTCTTGCCTTTGCCGGGGATAACCCTTTAAGGGCAAATGAAAAGAACTTCAATAAGGAAATTGCCAGTTTAATCCCCAAGGATCACATTATTAATGCCCAGCAGTTTCATAAGGTCTGGCAGGATGTGCTGGCCGGAAAAAAGAAGGCCTATTTGATCGATGTGAGGACGGATACAGAATTTACAACCTTTCATATAGAGGGAACAGACCATGTCATGGCCGGACACTGGTACGTGATTCCCAAAAAGATCAAGGACCCTAATGCAGAGATCTACATCTGGTGTCGTACCCATCACAGGGCAAAATATGTGTCTGGTTTCCTGTATAAGATCGGCTACAAGAATGTCTATCTGTATGATGAAGGCGTGGTCGGCTGGGCCAAGGCGGGGTATCCATTTGTCAACGCCTGCACCGGTGAGTTCAAGATCTACAAGTACAGGTCAAAACCCTCCAAAGCGGAGGAATCCTATAGATGGCGGTTCTGGAATTCCTTTAAATAAAACCTGAGAATGTGAAACCCCCGGGGCCTTTTTGGTTGGCCCCCGGGGTTATTTGAACTTATCCAGTCTATAACCCTTTATCTTTTTGTGAAGGTTACTCCTTTCGATACCAATGGCCTCGGCCGTCTGTGAGATGTTCCCATTGAACTCCATCAACTTGGCCTCAATATAGGCCTTTTCGAATTCGCCTTTTGCCTCTTTAAGCGAACCTGACACAAAATCAGATTCAAGCCCCGTCTTGATGTCAGAACTGAGGTTGAAAGGCACAGGGATATCTTCTTTTCGGATTACACTGCCGGGTACCATAATCATAAGCCTTTCAATCAGGTTCTTCAACTCCCTGACGTTCCCCGGCCAGTCATATTTTTGCAGAGTTGCAATGGCCTCTTCAGATACCTCTTTTGCCTCTATGTTTGTACTGAGAGAAAATTCCGGCACAAACTCATCAACCAGAGCGGGGATGTCTTCAATACGATCTTTGAGGGACGGCACTGTCATCGGTATTACATTCAGCCGAAAATAGAGATCTTCCCTGAATCTTCCTCTCTCTATTTCTGTTTCCAGATCCTTGTTTGTTGCCGCAATCACCCTGACGTCCACCTTAATAGTCTTTGTCCCCCCCACCCTCTCAAATTTCTGTTCCTGCAAAATTCTGAGGGTCTTTGATTGAGCCTTCAAACTCATATCCCCAATTTCATCCAAAAAAATGGTCCCCTCATGAGCAGAATCAAATTTCCCCTTTCTCATGGTGGATGCCCCGGTAAATGCCCCCTTTTCATGCCCAAAGAGTTCACTCTCTATGAGATCCTCTGGTATTGCAGCGCAGTTCACCTCAACCATCGGCTTGTGGCTGCGCCGGCTCAACATGTGAATGGTGTGAGCAACAAGTTCTTTTCCGGTCCCGTTTTCCCCGGAAACAAGTATCCATGCATTGGTAGGAGCCACGATTTTGATCTGCTCCTTTAATTCCATAATCGCTTTACTGGTCCCGGTGATATTATACCTGTTCCTATCCTTTTCTTTGAGAAGGCTTATCTCCTCCTCTAACCTGTAATATTCAAGGGCGTTATTGATGGATAAGAGAAGCTTTTCTAATGAAAGAGGTTTTTCAACAAAATCGTATGCCCCTATCTTGGTAGCCTTAACCGCGGTCTCTATATTGCCATGTCCCGACATCATGATCACTTGAAGATGAGGATATCCCTTTTTTATCTCTTCAAGGGTTTCAATACCGTCAAGGCCCGGCATCCAAATATCGAGAAGAACCAGATCAGGGGTCGATTCCTTGATCCTCTCTAATGCTTCAACCCCGCTTTCTGCACTGAGAACCTCGAACCCTTCATCTGAAAGAATACCCTGTAGGGACCGAAGGATACTCTTTTCATCATCAACAACTAAAATCGTCCTCGCCATTTACTTGTCTCTCAAATCAACACTTCATCATCTCTGCTGCTATCTTGGCTGTCCTCACTGATGCGCCTCCTTCACCAAGGCGCTTTCTTATCCCATGCAGCTTTGTTATCATCTCTTTCCTGACATATTCATTTTCGATCAACGTCAGGGCCTCATCTGCAAGCCTTTCAGGCGTGACTTCATCCTGAATCAATTCAGGGACCACTCTTTCTCCAGCAACAAGGTTTGCTAATCCTATAAAGGACGTCTTAATCAACATCTTACCAACCCGGTAGGAAAGGGGGGTCACTTTGTATACGATAATCATGGGAACCGCCATGATAGCCGTATCCAAGGTCGCAGTGCCGGACGTTACCAGGGCAACATGACAACGGTCCAAGACCTCATAGATATCTCCTTGATGGACTTCTATGTTCAACGAGGATTTTATGATAAAGGAGTCAATAAATTCAGGTTCAATGGTCTTGGCTAATGGCAACAAGCATCGGATATCCGGATACCTAATTTTAAGGATTTCTGCCGATCTGATCATTATGGGGAGCATATTCCTGATCTCCTCCCTGCGGCTCCCTGGCAGCAATCCTACTACAGGATTTTGGATTTTGATCGCACGTGGCGGGGTCGGATCCCGGTCCTGCCAGGCAGAATCGGGTTTTGCACTGCAAATTGTGGATTCAAATGCATCCAAAAGGGGGTGACCTACATAATCGACGCTTACGCCCCTTTTCCTGTAAAACTGTTCCTCAAATGGCAAGATGACCGCCATCCGGTCAACACGTTTTGCAATTTTCTTTACGCGTCCTCTCCTCCACGCCCATACCTGCGGACTTATATAATATAAAACAGGGATCTGCAGTCGCCTGGCAATCCGGGCCATATAGAGATTGAAGTCGGGATAGTCTATGAGAATCAAAAGGTCAGGGTGGTGGATTTTCAGTGTGGCTTTCAGTTTATTGGCCGCCCTGAAAATCGTGTGAACCTTTTGCAGGACCTCGGTCAAACCAACTACTGCCATATCAGAGGAAGAGACAAGGATCTTGACCCCTGCCTGTTTCATATTCGTCCCTCCGATACCGCAAAAGGTAACACCAGGGCAGGAGGCTTTCATGGCTTTCACAAGATTTGAGCCGTGCAAGTCGGCAGAGGCCTCGCCTGCAATCATGAGCACCAGCTTGTGATCCCTGATATTAGAAGGTGGGTCTAAAATTCTTACAGCCTCCCTCAATTTGGTCAATAATATTGAGGGCGACTCTTAAGGCATTTCGCCCATCCTCACCGGTCACTACCGGATCTGATCCATTTGTGACAGCGCTGATAAACGAAGATATCTCATCGTTTAGAGGGTCACTCTCAGAATATTTCTCTTTACTTGTACCCACCTGAGGGAAATCATCTGAATCTTTTTTCTCAGGGTCAAGGCTGATTACAGTAAGTTGCCTTTTTCCGCAATCGGCAGATATATATGCGTCCGGCTGAAACACACGGATCTTCCTCAACATCTTCCCTGATACCCGGCTTGCGGTCAGATTGGCGGCGGTCCCGTTTTCAAAAATAAGCCTGACGTTAGCAATGTCCGTTTTGTCGGTAATTACAGGCATACCCACTGCATGGATCTCTTTCACCTCTGACGGAACAATATGGAGAATGATATCCAGATCGTGGATCATCAGGTCGAGCACCACATCAACGTCCAGCCCCCTTTTTGTGAAAAGGTTCATGCGATGAGACTCAATAAAGACGGGGCTGTTCAACATGCGCTCCATCTCAACAATGGCCGGATTAAAGCGTTCTATCAGGCCCACCTGCAGTACCAGATCCCGTTGCCGGGCCATGCTGATCAGGGTATCAGCCTCTCTGAGGTCATAGGTAATAGGCTTTTCGATTAGCATGTGGATCCCCTTTTTCAGGATATCCTTCGCTACCTCAAAATGCATCTCAGTGGTCACTGCCAGGCTCACTGCGTCCACCCTGTCTAAGATATTCCGGTGATCCCCATAGGGCTTTGTGTCGTAACGTTGTGCTATCTCATTGACGCGATCAGCGTCCACATCCACCACACCAACGAGTTCCACCCCCGGGATACCCTTGTATTTTTGTACATGGTATTCCCCAAGGTGTCCTACCCCAATCACTGCGACTCTAAGTTTATCCTGTTTCATCTGTTTTATCCTGTTTCAGGGATGCGTGTTGTTCCCCGGAAGCCCTAAGACATACTGATGGAAATTATGGAAATATTTTCCCTGTCAGCCTCTGCTATCATCTCTACTTTATCAAACAGCAGCGTATAACCTGCCTCAACGGCCAGGACCGCACCTTTTACCTTGGACATCGTCTTAATCGTTTCGAGGCCCACACAAGGCACGTCAAATCTGAGGTCCTGATTCGGCTTGCTCACTTTCACCACAACGGCCTTTTCCTTGGCTAATCTCCCACCCCTTAGTATAGTAGCGTCGGTGCCATCAATCGCTTCAAGGGCCAGGACTGTCTTCTTCCTTACGACTACACTCTGCCCGATATCCAAACGCCCCAATTCTTTGGCTACCTTCCATCCGAAATCTACATCTTCCCTTTCGGCCTTATTAGGTCTCCTTGCCGTAAGACATCCCTCTGGCGCTATCAGATCAGGCAAGAACCGGATAGAACTTATAATCTCTACACCTTCCTTGGCTAACTCCTTTGTCACGGCTCTTAAGATATCATCATCATGAAAAATGGCAAGTTTTGATACGATTGCGAGTCCTTTAAGATCAGGTCTTATGTTTTCGAACATCCGCTTCTTGGTGATAGTCCCTGCCATCAGGGCATTTCTGACGCCATTTTTCTTAAAAGCCTTAATCAAGTGCCCCAACTGCCCTAACTTTATCCAGACAATCTCATCGACCTTGTCTGACAATGAGGGCTCGGTCTCATCATGGTGCGCCACGGCCACGATTCGCACACCCTGCTTTTTTGCAGCGTCGGCTATCAGCAAGGGAAACTGCCCACCCCCGGCAATCATACCAACTGTTTCGCCATTCTCAACCATCAAAGAAAGTGCCTAAAGTTTAAAGTGCCTAATCCCGCCTGAGGCGGGACTAAAGTTGGTGTTTTTCACCCCTTAGGTGCCTGTCAGTCTTGGATTAAATCAACAATCATCAATCACCTGAGTATGCCTCTCTTTGACTCACCAAGAAAATCCAAAAGCATCTCCAATTCGGGGATAAGTTCAAGTTTTTGCCTCACCTGAGCTATTCCATCGCTTAGGTTCCTGTTTTTCCGCCAGAGGATGCTGTAGGCCTTTTTCAGCACGTCGATAGTCTCTTGTGAGAAGCCTCTCCGAATCATCCCCTTTTGATTAACGCCATATAGCTTGGCCCTTGGGCCTGCCGTGATCATAAAGGGGGGCACATCCCTGTCAATCCCTGCTTTGGCTCCAAGATAGGCATGGGCACCTATCCGTACAAACTGCTGAACAGCCAAAAAAGCCCCTAAAATGGCATATTCTCCAACCTGAGTGTGGCCTCCCAAGGTAGCCCCGTTGGTGAGGATGACACTATCCGCAAGATGGCAGTCATGGGCAACATGCGCATAGGCCATAAGGTAGTTGTTATTACCTATAACCGTTTCCCAATCCTCTTTTGTGGTAGCCCGGTTTATGGTAACATATTCCCTGACTATATTGTTATCACCCATTATCAAACGCGTGTTTTCGTTACTGTAACCCGTGTCCTGAGGTGGTGTGCCTATGGAGGAAAACGGATATATTCTGTTTTTTTCTCCCATACGGGTGTGACTCTCAATGACCACATGAGGCCCTATCACTGTATCACGCCCGATAATAACATCCTCTCCCACGGTACTATAGGGGCCTATCTTAACCCCGGCAGCGATTTCAGCGTCCGGACTAACCACTGCCGACGGATGGATCTCTGTATTATTAGTCATCAATCCAATCACCCTATGGTAGCCACGAGAATTGCTTCAGCAACCAGATCACCGTCCACAAAGGCCTTCCCGGCCATCTTCCATATCCTGCCCCCTGTTCTTAAAGCTTCATCTTCGAATCTGATCTGGTCGCCCGGGACAACGGGCTTTCTGAATTTGACCTTATCCATAGAAACAAAAAAAATTCCACCCATCTCTCCCCGCTCCATTACATTTGGGATTGATAAGCGGGCAAGCACCCCTCCTACCTGCGCCATCGCCTCAATTACAAGCACCCCCGGCATTATCGGGTTGCCCGGGAAATGGCCTTGAAAAAAGGGCTCATTTGCCGTCACGTTTTTTATGCCGACCACCCTTTTGCCCATCTCCATTTCAATAATCTTGTCAACTAACAAAAAAGGGTAGCGGTGGGGAAGAATCTTTATGATATCTTCATATTTCAAGGGAAGATCCATAATTAAACCTCATCCTTATTTAATTGCTTCTCTAATTTCTCCATCTTTTTTTCAAGATCTCTGAGACGTTTTTTGAATTCTGGAAGCCGTGTTGTCAAACTGGAGACCTTAAGCTGGAGGCGGTGGGAAATGGCCGGAGACCCTGAAACAGCCTCCCCAGGAGGGATCGATTTCATGACACCGGCTTGTGGGGCAATCATGGCCCTGTCCCCAATCTCAATATGATCAATGGTGCCGACCTGCCCCCCCATAATAACCTCACGTCCGATATGACAGCTCCCTGAGATCCCTGCCTGAGCAACTATTATTGAATCCTCTCCGATGACCACATTATGGGCAACTTGCACCAGGTTGTCGGTTTTTGTTCCCCTTTTTATCCATGTCTTCCCCAATGCAGCACGGTCTATGCAGTTATTGGCGCCGATCTCCACATGATCATCTATCTGAACTATGCCGGTCTGAGGAATCTTTACTGAAGAGGGGCCATCTCTGACAAAACCGAACCCATCATCCCCTATGACAGTGCCGGAATGGAGGATTACATCGTTTCCGATCAGGCAATCTCGCAGAATGGTTACATTAGGATATATCAAGCTTCTCTTTCCAATCTTTACTCCTTCGCCTATGAACACCCCGGGGAAAATAGTTGTCTCGTCCCCAATCTCCGCACCTTCACCGACATACACCAATGGGTAAATCGACACATCTTTTCCGATCAGGCTGTTTTCATGGATGACAGCCCCCTGACTTGCCCCCGGATGCCTGGACAACGGAGGGGCAAAAACAGCCGCTACCTTAGCATATGATAATTCAGGATTGGAGACCACCACCCGGGCACCTTCAAAAGAACGGTCATCCCGGGAAATCAATATGGCGCCGGCCTTGGTTTTCTTGAGGGCTTTCCTGTATCGCCGGTCAGCAAAAAAAGAGATCTCTGAGGGGCCTGCATCATCCAACGAGTTGATGCCCGTAATAACAAGGCCCTTCTCCCCGAGGACCTCTCCCCCCACAACTTCTGCAATTTTCTCAAGTGTTATTTCCAAAACCCGCCTTCTCCTATTACTTCATCTTGTCGTACGCCTCGGTAACCTGGCTCGTGATATCTATGGCATTATTATAGTAGACAAGCCCCGTTGTGCCCGCCTCCAAGATGATGGTGTATCCCTCCTTTTGTGCAATTTTTTCCACAATTTTTTCTATCTCTTTCCCGACTTTTCTCGTTGCCTCAAACTCAGCGTCTTTCATCTCCTGAGTGACTTCGCCATACATATACTTATAATGCCGGGTCCTTTTCCCCAAATCCATCTCCTTGTCTTCTTTGGCATCAAGGCTCAACATCATGCTCTGTTTCCTCAACTCTTCTTCGATCTTTGCTATCTGTGCTCTCTCCCCATCCAACTTCTTCTGAAGGGTATTGAATTTCAACTTCAACCCCTCCCTGATTTGCTGAAACCTGACAGAATTCTGTTGAAGCTTCTTCATGTTGAGTACTCCGATTTTGACGCCTTCTGCCCAGACAATCCGGTTTTGCAGACAAAAAAGTAATGAGACACAGAAAAACAATAGAATAATCCTTTTCATTTCTACCCCCTCACAATTGATAATTGTTGAAAAACGCTTAACCCGAACCCCGTCGGCTAAAACGCACTACCTACGCTAAATTCCCATTTGCCGAGTGATTCATCCCCCTGCCTATCCAGTTTAAAACCATACTCCAGGCGGAGTGGCCCGATCGGCGAATACCATCTGACACCGGCTCCGGCAGACTTACTGAGTCCACTAGGGTTTAAGAACGCCGAATCGTCACGGGTCGTACCGGCGTCAAAAAACACAAGACCAACCACGCCCTGTTCCTTGAGCACCGGGAAACGGTATTCCACATTAAAAACCACCATCTTGGTGCCACCGATCAGGTATCCGTTATCGTCTTTAGGAGAGATGCTCTCATAATCATAACCCCGCACCGTGTTGATGCCACCTAAGAAGAATTTCTGGAAGACAGAGAGTTTCCCGTTGTCTTTGATATAGCCTACTCGCCCCTGCAACATAAAGACCGTCTCCCAGAACAAGGGGAAAAACCAGGCCGTTCTGGCCCGGTATTTGTTGAATTTTTCATTCCCGCCTAATCCCGCATATTGAAATGATAGTTCATTAATCGATCCTTTTGTGGTGTTCCAGAGTTTATCTCTGCTGTCCCGCTTTATTGCAAGCGTCGCACTGCTGGTTATGTTTCGACCTTTCATATCGTACAGCGGTCCCTCGGTCGCATTAACATCATAAATCCGTGAATTGTCAAAATCATATCTTGCCAGCAGCCTGGTGTAGTCATCAATGATATCGAGAGGATATCCGAAGTTGATAGCGGCCCCCATTGCGTCTCTGGAGTAGTCGGTGTACTCCTGATCCCAAGTATAGAGATCAGCGCCGAAAGAGACACGCGTATCAAAGAGCCATGGTTCAAAAAACCTTATATCAAATTCCGTGTTTCGCCCGCCAATCCTTGCCGCGGCCTGGAGCTTTTGTCCGTACCCTAAGAAATTTTCATCCGCTATCTGAAACGTAACAAAGGCCGAATAGGCAGAACTGTACCCTGCCCCAACGCTGAAGGTGCGAGTCCCCTTCTCTTTTACTTTGACATCCAACCTCATCAGATCGTCGCTGCTTCCTTTTTTTGTCTCTAACTGCACGTCCTCAAAAAAACCAAGCCTGTTAAGGTTTGCGCTGCTTCGTTTCAGATTTCTGCCACTAAAATATTCCCCTTCTATGACCTTCAATTCACGTCTAATGACCTTATCTCTTGTCACCGTGTTCCCTGAGATAGTAATCCTTTCAAAACGAACCTTTGCTCCTTTAGAGATATCATAGGTAATAGCGGCAAGATGCTTCTCATTGTCCTCTTTGACTATCGGCCTGACCTCTGCATAGGCGTAGCCGTGATCAGCATATACATCTCTCAATGCTAAGATATCCTGCCGCACGATCTCTCGATTGAAAACCTTTTCCGTACCGATACGGACTTTCTTGAGGAGTTTATCCGCAGGCTCTATTAGAGTCCCCTCAACCGCAACCTTACCGACCCCATATTGATGCCCCTCAACAATATCAATGGTAACGACAAGGCCTTTGAGCTTATCATCATAGGTGACCTTCGGTTCGCCCACTTTCGCCTTGATAAAACCATGGTTGTGATAAAATGCGTTTATCTTGTGAACATCAAATTCAAGCTTCTTTCTATCTAAGATTCCGGCCTTGGTAATCCACGAAAGAAACCACCACTCACTGGTTTCCATAATGTCCTTGAGCTGATCAGTATCATAATGTTTATTCCCTACAAATTGAATCTTTTCGATGT
>CAZFSF010000091.1:0-11467 GCA_964522045.1 uncultured Desulfobacteraceae bacterium | reverse complement strand
GAATCAGATGATACGGTAAGCCAACCCGGATAAACCGGAAAAGTGCCCAAAGTGAGCTAAAGTGCCTAAAATGTCTGAAGTTATGGCAGCCAAGACAATTGAGAGCTTAATTCAAATTATCACATACAATTTGACATTGGGTAAATATTATCATATAAATCCCCCATGGATAAAGAAACACGGGTAAAAAGGATTCAATCCATTCGCGTGCCACCCAAGCGTTCCGCCTTTTTGTGGGGGCCAAGGAAGACAGGAAAGACCACCCTCCTGAGGCAACAATTTTCCAACGGTTTCTGGATTGATTTGCTTGACTACGACCTGTTCCTGTCATTGAGTCAAAGACCTACAAGGTTACGCCAGATTCTCGAGGCCCAGTCTTCCAAGACAATTATAATTGATGAAGTCCAAAAAATCCCTCATCTGATGGATGAAATCCATTGGCTCATAGAGAACAGGGGATACCGGTTCATCATGTCTGGATCGAGTGCCAGAAAATTCAGGAGAGGAATGGTGAATTTGTTGGGCGGGCGGGCCTGGCGCTTCGAACTCTATCCCCTGGTAACAAAGGAATTAGAGGATTTTAATCTGGATACGGCACTTGTAAGCGGCCTCCTGCCGTCCCATTATTTTTCATCCGACGCAGACATGGAACTAAGGGCCTACGTTAACGACTATCTTAAAGAAGAAATCCAAGCAGAGGCGTTAACCAGAAACCTGCCGGCCTTTTCAAGGTTCCTGCAGTCCGCTGCCATTACCAACGGGATGCTGCTCAACTATTCAAACGCGGCCCGGGAAAGCGGCGTTTCCGTGAAGACGATTAGGGAATACTATCAAATACTTGAAGATACGCTTATTGGCAGGCAGCTCTTTCCGTGGAAAAAGGCGAAAAAGCGAAGGCTTATTGAAACCTCGAAATTCTTTTTTTTCGATACAGGTATTGTCTCTGCTCTTCTAAATTACACATCCCTGACCTCAGGGACACCGGAGTATGGAAGGGCCTTTGAGCATTTCATCCTCCAGGAATGCTGGGCCTACAGACATTACAGCAGATTGGATTTTCCTATTGCCTTCTGGAGAACAGCGAGCGGTTCAGAAGTCGATCTTATTTTGGGAGAGGCGCAAGTTGCGATCGAAATCAAATCCTCTAAGAATACTGGGGATAGAACAAAGGGGCTTCATCTTTTTCTTGAGGAGCAAAGATGCGAAAAGGGCTACATTGTTTCAAGGGATTCACTACCCAGAAAGATAGCGAACAATATAACAGTATTGCCCTGGCGTATCTTTTGCGAAATGCTATGGGGCGGTGAGATTATTTAGCATGACGTGATGAACTGGGGCAATCATAGAAAATTCCAAAAAATTAACGCTGTTGGCTATTATAGACAGCTAATGGGGGCTAACAAGATGTACGAACAAATAAGGAATAACAGAGGTTTTACACTGATCGAACTCATGGTGGTCATTGTCATCCTTGGGATATTGGCAGGGCTGATTATCCCGAGAATCATGGGGAGGCCTGAAGAGGCCAGACAGATGAAGGCCCGGATTCAGATAGAAAGCATGGAGACCGCTCTAAGGCTGTACAAGCTGGATAATGGGGCATATCCCTCCACCGAACAGGGCCTCCAGGCCCTTGTGGAGGCTCCCACAGTAGGGGAACTTCCGAGGGCCTGGAGAGAAGGGGGCTATCTGGAAAAAGGGAAGGTTCCCAAAGACCCGTGGGAAAATGAATTCATCTATCTCAGCCCTGGGGTTCACGGTGATTATGATCTTGTCTCATACGGCGCTGACGGTGAGGCAGGCGGAGAGGGCAAGAACGAGGATATCAATAGCTGGAAACTGGATTGAAAGTCAAGGTTATGTCCCTCGACAAAAAGGGGTATACTCTTATTGAACTCATCGTTGTTGTTGTACTGATCGGGCTGGTGCTGACCCTGGCCGCCCCCCGGCTTCGAAATGCCTTGCTGACAGATGACCTGAAAGGCGCTGCACGCAAGATAATAGGCATAATCAACAACTTGAGAGACGAAGCGATTAGGGAACAAAGGGATTATTCTCTCAATTTTGACCTGGACGCCAACAGGTACTGGGTAAGCTATGGGTCCATGACCGACGAAGAACGGGCAGTTGCCAGCGAAGAGGGATCGAGCCTCCCTCCCGATGTTCGTATCCGTGATGTCTGGATAAAGGGGGAGGGGAAGATGGTTGAAGGAGCGACCCGGATCAGGTTTACCCGGAGAGGTTATACCCAGAAGTCTGTCATCCACCTGAGTTCCGAAGGTGGGAGAGAGCTTACCCTGGTGCTGAGCCCTTTTTTGGGCAAGGTCAAAGTGATTGATAAATATGTGGAGTTTGATTAAGAGGCAGTCCGAGAATGGCTATTTTGCCCAATCTCTGCGTCAGGCTCAAATTATAATCCGCGAAATACTCCAATGTATTTCTGTGGTTATAATTTTCGCCTTCCTTGATCTTGAACAAACTATCTCATTCTCGGACTGTCTCTTAGGGAATTGAGGATATGCGTTTCAAATTTCAAATTTCAAGTTTCGAATTTCGCGTTTCCCCCGGTTTTACCCTTCTTGAGGTGATGATAGCCGTTGCTATTATCGCCATTGCCCTTATGGCGGTCTTAGGTTCCCAGTCCCAGGGGCTCTCTCTGGCCGGAGAATCGAGATTTAACAGGATCGCTGCCCTCCTGGCTCAGGGAAAAATGGCAGAAATAGAAGCGGTCAAGGACCAGAGGGATCTCAACTCCGATTCGGGGGAGTTTGAAGATGAATTTCCCGGTTACACCTGGCAATTATCGGTGCATGACGTCTTGTTTGATGGGGCTGAAAAGCTTTCGGACCGCCTGAAGCAAATCGACTTAAAGGTCTCCTGGGGGTCGGATAAACTCTACCAATATCGTCTCAGGCTGTATCGGTTTTTTCCATAGCGGGATACTGGATACTGGATACTGGATACTGGATACTTGATACTGGGATGCCTTTGTCTACCCCGTAGGTTCGGAAAATCGTACTGGGGCGAGAGACCTTTTTGGTTCCGTTTGAATGATCTGCGTAATCTGCGGATAGGATTGGGGATATGGGTTTCAAATTTCAAATTTCAAATTTCAAATCTCGCGTTTCCCCCGGTTTCACCCTTATCGAGATCCTTATTGCCATATTCATATTTACACTCGTTGCCTCGGCAATATTCACTGCCTATACCGGAACTTTCAAGATAATAGACGAGTCCGAATCCCGGGCAGATATCTATGAAATGGCAGGCATCGCCTTAGAAAGGATTTCTGAGGATCTGGAATCTGCGTATCTCTCTAATATAGCGCAACCCCCCGGAGCTGATAAGGCTAATCCCGAAATGGTCCTCTTTGTGGGAGAGAAAAAGGAGATAGGGGCCCGGAGTTGTGGGGCTTTAAGGTTCTTATCCCTTGCACACCTTACCTTCTCAGAAGAAGGACCGGTAGCCGAACCAACTGAAATAGTCTATTATGTGGCAGCAAAAGGCGAGGAGGGCCTCCTGGAACTTTATCGTTCTGACACACCCTTATCGCATGAAAGACCGGATTTGGAGAGTGGAGGGTTGATCCTTTGCGAGGGGCTTTTGTCCATTGATTTTACCTATTATGATTCTCATGGGGAGCCCCACGAAACCTGGGATTCCGAGGAAGGGGAGTCAAAGGGGAAGCTCCCCTCAAGGGTTTCCATCTCGATGAAATTTGCAGATAGCACGAACCCGGACACGCCTTATAAATTCATGACAGGTGTCGCGCTTCCAATGGGGGGATGAGACTCTGGATTGCGGATTGGGGATGTGGACTGGAAATAATGTAACTGTTCACAGATTTAGGAAGGTCTGATCAGAAATGCATTGTATCCTCAAAGACAACAGAGGTTTTGCCTTGATCCTCACGATCTTGATCGTCAGCATGGTAGTCGTTCTGACACTACAGTTTAACAACTCCATGTGGTCTGACCTCTATTCGTCGGCAAACCTCCGTGATGGCATCAGGCTCAGGTTTATTGCCCGATCAGGCGTTAATTGCGCCCTCGCGGTCCTTTCTGAAGACTCGTCTTCAAACGACTCTGATTCTCTGCAAGAGGCCTGGGCCAATTCAAAAGAGCTATCTCTTAATTCCGTCACCATGTTTGAAAGCGGACATTTTCAGGTGGAAATCTCAGATCTTTCCGGAAGAATCCAGGTTAATCGGCTGATTAATGAGGATGGAAAGTATAACGAAGCACAAAAAATGCTCCTTATGAGGCTCCTGAGTTCCGAACAGTTCCAGCTTGATTCCGAGAAGGTGGAAAATCTGATAGATGCCATAAAGGACTGGATTGACCCGGACGATGATGTGACTCGATTTGGGGCGGAAACCGGCTATTATCAGTCCTTGGAAAGCCCTTATTCCTGCAAGAACGGACCTATCGAATCTTTAGGCCAGATGCTCCTTATAAAAGGTGTAACCAAGGAGCTTTTTTACGGCAATGAACATCTGCCCGGCATTTCAAACTACTTGACTGTCTACGGCGATGGTAAGATCAATATTAATACGGCGGATCCCTTGGTCCTGAGATCTCTTTCCGATGATATAGATACTGAGATGGTTAGTGATATGATCGAATATCGCTTAGATAAAGGGAATGACCTGAAAGATCATGGATGGTACCGGAAGGTCCCGGGGATGGCAGATATTACAATCGAACCTGGCCTGATCAAGACCTCAAGCCCTTATTTTGAGATAGAATCAGCAGGAATTTCGGGGGCCATGAATAAAAGGGTGGGGGCGATAATAAAAAGGGAAGGCAAAAAGCCGATTCAGGTATTGACCTGGAAAGTTGAATGATGCAGGGGAAAATAACAGGTATTGACATAACCGAGAATCAGATTACCGCTGTCCAGGTCAAGACAGGGCTAAAGGGATACCAGGTCCTTGCCTGTGCCAGGGTCCCTGTTGAAGATGGGGGGCTAAATGAGGCGCTGGAATCCCTGTCCGGGTCTATAGACATGAAGAGTGACACCTATCTCGCTACAATCCCTGGAGAATCCGTTTCATTCAGAAATGTTAAAATGCCCTTTAAGGATGTGAAGAAAATAAGGCAGGCCCTTCCCTTTGAAATGGAGAGCATGCTACCGTTCCAGGCGGAGGATCTGCTGATAGATTTCATTATGACCGATAGCCCGGCCCGGGGTGAAGTCTTGGCTGCTTCCTGCAAAAGGGGATTTATTTCAGAATATTTAGGGACACTGCAACGAAACGGGTTTGATCCGGATGTGTTAGAGATCAGGTGCTCGCCTTTGGCCTCCTGGTTATTGAGGCAGCCGGAAACACCTGACCACATCCTTTTGGTAGAGATTGGCGAGAAATGCAATACCATGGTCCTGTGCCTGAACAGGCGCATTGCCTTGATTCGCGTATTCAGTTCCAACAATGCCTCCAGAATTCAATCGACTCCAAAGGACAACGATACCAGTGACCCGGAAGGGCCTCCCCTCGAAGAGGTTGTGGCATACTTAAATCTCCTCTGCGCAACCATTCGGGATACGGTACACGCCTTTGCTTCCCATAGGGATACTCTCCCAAGCCCGGAAAAGCTCTTTCTCACCGGGATAGGGGCACTTTACCCAAAGGCAAAAGAACTTCTGAGCCAATCTCTTGACATGCCGGCAGAACGGATTGATATGAATAACGACAAAAGGGTCAGGATGGGTGCTGATATTCTTAAGGACTGGTCTCCTGCTCTGATGAATGGCGCGCTTTCCTTAGCGCTCAGGAATACCAGGAAGGAGGAAGGTTTCAATTTCAGGAGAGAGGAGTTTGAGCGCAAAAAGCCCTATTTTTGGCTTAGAAAAGCGGTGCCAAAGGTCGCGGTCTTTCTTTTTCTGATTTTGTCCTTTTTGGCGGCCGATATGATAATCGATTTTTATACCTTGAAAAAGGAATACAAGATCTTGAGCCGGGAAATAACTTCCGTATTCAAACAAACCCTCCCCGATGTGATTAGAATCGTTGATCCGGTGCAGCAATTGAGGGTAAAAATAAAGGAGCTGAAACAGTCGAACGTATCAAGGCCTGAAACCGGCACAAACAAAAAGGTTCTCGACCTATTAAAAGAGATCTCCCGGCGCATCCCTAAGTCGCTGAATGTACATATCAATCGTATGGTTATTGATGCGGAGACAGTGAGGATCAGTGGCAAGACCGATGCGTTCAATGAGGTTGACAAGATAAAAAACAATCTTGAACCCTCCCCGCTCTTCAGCCGTGTTACTATCAGTTCTGCCAACCTTGACCGCACAGGTAAGGGGGTGCGATTTGAGATAAGGATAGCACTTAAACGATGAAGCTTGGAAGAAGAGAGAAAATTCTTGTATCCTTGGCCGCGTGCTGCGTAGCGGTTTTTGTTCTGTTTCAGTTCATCATCTTCCCCTTTTTTGATAGACGCGAAGCTATAGAGAGAGGGATAGACGCAAAAAGGGATGGGCTGAAAGAGATCGTGAGACTGCGAGGCGAATATGAATCTTACAAGAGGGGGGCTGACGGGATACAAAGATATCTCAGGAGTCGCATGAAGAGCTTTACCCTGTTTTCCTTTCTTGAGCAGGCGGCAGGCAAGGCAAGGGTGAAAGATCATATAAAATACATGAAGCCCTCGGCCTCCCTTAGCAATGGTCGAATTAAGGAATCGATGGTTGAGATGAAATTGGACAAGATAAGTCTAAAGCAGCTCGTGGATTATCTTTATCTTATCGAATCCCCGGAAAATGTAGTAAGCATAAAGAGAATCTCCATCAAGGATAGCAAGAGCGCCCCAGGATACCTGGATGCCGTCATGCAGGTGTTGACGATTGATGCCTCAGTGAAATAGGAAGGCAAAAGCATTTCAGGCCGATGACGAATGACGAGTGACGAGTGACGAATGACGAGTAGCCAATTATGAAAAAAGCCATTCGGAAAAAAGGGAAATGGGTCGGATACCTGCTTTACTGCGTTCTTATGACAGTCGGGCTTTTATATTACCGGTTTCCCTCAGAAAGTATTGCTGCTTATTTGGAGTCGGTTGTTGCCAAGGCAAATCCTCGCATCCTCCTCTCATTAGAGAGTCTGCGTCCTGGTTTTCCCCTTAGTGTAGATCTTATTGACGCGAGGATTTCCCTCAAGAAGGAGCCTCGAAGGCCGATGCTGAGGATGAAGAATGTTTCTTTAGGGACGGAAGGATGGGCATTCTTGCATGGGGTCCGAGTATATCATTTTGACGCCCATGCCTACGACGGAAATATGAAGGGCGATGTTCGGTTTGAGAACCAGAAATCCACGACTTCCTTCACAACCACAATGAAATTGAAGGATCTCAATATTGGTCGTCATCCTTATCTTTCCCCGCTTATCGGCCGGGATGTGTCAGGGGTTTTAGGGGGCGACATTGTCTACACCGGACAGTATGCCAATTTAATAGAGGGCGTTGGAGAGGCAATCCTTAACATCTCAGAGGGGAGGGTGCAGCTTCTGCAGCCCATTTTAGGGCTTGAATCCCTGCAGTTTGATCGGCTTTCTATGAAAATAACGCTCAAGAACAAAAAAGTGGTCCTGTCCGATGTTGGGCTCGAGGGCCGCGCTGTTAAGGGCCAATTATCGGGAACTATCATACTGAATAATGATTTGCCTGCAAGCAGACTTGACTTGAGAGGAACCATCGAGCCGCTTGGAGGATTGCTTGGGGATTTGAAAGGAGATTCCAATCCTCTCAAATTTCTGAGAAAGAGTCTAAAAAGCCTAAAACGCTCCTTCGTTATCCGGGGGACCTTTAGGGATCCTGAATTTCAGTTTATGTAGATATTGAAAATTGAATAGTGACGATTGAAAATTCACAGCGAGCGCATTCCCCGCTCCTTGCGGCGGGGTTAGCGAGCGAACTCAAATAAAGAAATTTTCCTTTAATTTGGGAGATTCCCCGCAGCTTGCTGCGGGGTTCTTCAATATTGTGGCCGTTTACCGGTTTGCAATCCAACACGCAACTCGTAACTTTTTGACACCATGAAAAAAAATCTTTACCACGTCATATTTAATCTTTTCGCCCTCTCTATCCTCATATATATTGGTGTCGATATCTTTTACAGAACCATCTGTTTCCAGCTTACCGACCTCAGTTCCGTTGAGATGGCAGAGGTCAGGGCCCCGGTTATTGGTCATTATGTTCCCCAACCCTTGAACAGCTTCGACGTTATAGTCGGTCGAAATTTATTTGGCTCGTCCGGCGAGGTCTCCGGCGATGTGGAGCCCCGGGATATGGAGGCAAAAGAGATTGAGGCCCTTGAGCCTACCTCGCTAAAGATCTCTCTGTTAGGAACTGTTACAGGTTCCGAGGAAAATGCCTGTGCAGTTATTGAGGAAACCGGCAGGAGAACACAGGGCCTCTACAGGGTGGGAGACGCTGTCCAGAATGCGGTTGTCAAGAAAATCCTGTGGGGCAAGGTGGTCTTGCGGGTTGGTGATAAAGATGAGATCCTCTCGATGGAGGCGCCTGAATCAACGAAAGGGGGTAGCCCTGGCCACTCCGTCAGGCCGGTTCATAGTGGAGACACTGTAACGGTAGCGCGATCAGAAATTCAAGGCTCCCTCAAGAATATCAATAAGCTGTTGACCCAGGCCCGGATTCGCCCCCATTTGAAGGATGGGAAGTCTGACGGCTTTGTTCTCAGCTATATTAAGGCAAACTCGTTTTTTACTAAATTAGGGCTCAAGAGAGGGGATATTGTCAGGGGCATAAACGGCAAACAGATAAATACACCGGAAGATGCTTTTTCCTTTTATCAGGCCCTGGAGTCGGGGGAGCCTCTTTCAATGGAAATAAGCCGCGGGGGCAAACTCAAGACCATCAATTATCGTTTCAAGTAGATGTTGGAAACATGTACACAACTTTTTTCGGTTTCAAAGAAAATCCATTTAATCTGACACCAGACCCGAGGTATCTCTACCTGAGTCGTTATCACAGGGAGGCCCTCGATCATCTGCTCTATGGAATTAATGAGAGGAGGGGATTTATCGCCATAACAGGGGGGATCGGTACCGGCAAGACCACTCTCTGCCGGGCCCTCCTGGACCATATAGATGAAAACACCAAGAGCGCCCTGATATTCAGCTCCTTTATCTCTGATATGGAGATCCTGGAGACCATTAACCATGAATTTGGCATTGAAATGGAGGCCGGGGCAGAGACAAAGAAAGACTATATCGATGCGCTCAACCAGTTCCTCTTAGATAACTTCAGCAAAGGCGGTAATGCGCTCCTCCTCATAGACGAAGCGCAAAATCTTTCGCATACCGTGTTAGAGCAGATACGGATGCTTTCAAATTTGGAAACAGAAAAGGATAAGCTGATCCAGATCGTGCTCGTTGGCCAGTCAGAGCTCAAAGGGGTCTTGGCGGCCCCATCGTTAAGGCAGTTGAATGAGCGGATTACAGTGCGTTACGATCTCAAGCCCCTGGGTCCTGCTGATCTGAGGGGATATGTAGACCATCGTCTTTTGGTGGCAGGAGGAAGCGGAAATCCTAATTTCACAAACAGGGCCTTCAGGAAACTCTATGAGTACACCCGCGGAAACCCGAGGAGGATCAATGCGGTCTGCGACAGGGCGCTCCTTATCGCATACACCGATGAAAAGCAGACCATAACCAGCGCAGTGATCAGAGATGCCATCAGGGACCTGAGAGGGGGCGCAGGGTCTGGACAGCGGTTGGAGGGGCGACCAAGGCGCGTAACGCCGGTTACGATTACGCTGCTCATATTGCTGATGATTACGGCGGCCCTTGCCGGATGGAACCTCAGAAGTCATATCTTAGAAGCATTTTTGAAAACAGAAATATCCCCGCCACCTGAGGCTGAAAAGAGCCCCGCAATTTCCAGACAGCGCGAAAAGGGCCCGGAGGATCTTTTTTTAGATGAAAGATCAAGCCTCGCAGGGCTTTTCGATCTTTTCCGGGCCAGGACCGGGCGCCGGTCGGGGGAGGAGGGGCAGGAGAGTCTTAATGGAGAAAATTTCGACTTAGGGTTGGTCTCCTTCAGTGTGGCGCCGGAATACTTTACACTGTTTAAAAAGCCTTTTCGTGTGACGCTCTCCGGGTCTCTGCCTCTCTTCGTGCCTCAACCATGCTATCTTTTGATATGTGAAGTCACTTACAATAGCGCCATTGTTTTAGACGGTAAAGGAGACCGGCGGTCTGTAAGTAGAGATTTTATTATTGCACACTGGGGCGGCAAGGTTTCGGCTGTCTATCCCTATGAAGAGAGAGACACCTATCTGTGCAAGGGGATGAATTCCCCTGAGGTGTTAGAGGTTCAGAGGGTGTTAGACAGAATAGGATACCCGGTTGAACCGAACAGTGTCTTTGACGAACAAACCTTCAAGGAAGTGATAAGATTCCAAAGGGACTTCGGCCTGAATGACGACGGCATTGTCGGCCGGAGGACCAGGGCACTGCTTTTTCAGATGAGAGAGTGATTGGATGCTGGATACTGGATGCTGGTCGAGGATCCCGTTTTTAGGCGGGGATACCGGCCACTGGATAATGGGATAGTCCGTTTGAATAATCTGTGTAATCTGCGGATGGGATTGAGGAATTGAGTTATATCCATCAGGCCTTGAAGAAGGCCCAGATAGAGAGGGATGACCGTCACGGAAAATATGGCGGAATAATATCGTCCCGTTCAAAAAAATCAGGCCCTGCCAAAAAATCGATCCTGTTGATTGTTGTATCGCTTGTAATCCTTTTTCTTGCTTTTGTGTCCTATTCGTGGTTGGATTTCAGCGGCCCTCAAGTTGAGACAAATTCTGTCCCGAAACCGAAGGAACCGGTCCAACTCCCGGTACATGAAAAGACCGCGAATGCAACGGAGTTCTACCAGCGCGGGAAGGAGCAGCACAAGAGCGGTCACCTGAGCAAGGCAAGAATGTGGTATGAAAAGGCGCTCATGGCCGATCCCGGCTGCGTCGTCGCATTGAACAACCTCGGTGTGCTCCTTATTAAGGATAAGAACTACCTTTCTGCCCGGGGCAGATTTGAGAAAGCGATTCGTTTGAAACCGGGGTATGTGGATCCCTATTACAACCTCGCCTGTCTCTTCGCCCTGACGGACAGGCCGGAACAGGCCCTCAGATATCTCAAGAGGGCGGTTTCGATAGACCCACAGGTCAAGAAATGGGCGAAAAAGGATACGGATCTCGGGAATTTGCGGAATTTGGCAGGGTTCGAGGGTATTGTAAATTGAATATTGAATATTGACGATTGAAAATTGCCAAATGACCAATGAACAATAAAAGATGAACATCGAACATCGAACGTCTAACATCGAATTTTGATGGTCTCGTAAAAAGTCCAAAAATACCGTTTTCCGTCATTCCGGCGAAAGCCGGAATCCAGTAAATTCAATACGTTCTGGATGCCGGATCAAGTCCGGCATGACGATTT
>CAZFSF010000090.1:0-11485 GCA_964522045.1 uncultured Desulfobacteraceae bacterium | reverse complement strand
ATAATGGAAATAACCCTATCCATTGAAGTCCTCTGCTATAAAATTTGAAATTAACATCCTTTTTGTATAGATTAGCATAAGCAGAAATGGATTTGTGTGTCAAGGATGAGCTTGATCGGATTAATGCATTAATCAAGTTGTGACACCCTTTCCCAGGTTTATCAACCCCTTGGTTGCATAAATAAAATGGCAAAACAGGTTTAAAGACTATACATACAGCTTTTTTTTTAATGTTTGATGCATTCCTGGAATCCACTGAAGGTTGCATCCTGAAAACAAGCAAAGACAGCCATTTTATTTACCCTTCGGGAAAGCCGAAGATACCGCATCTACTGTGTTGTCGAGGGTTCGCGGTAAAGTACTACAGCTTCACCCTCGACGCCTAATATCTGCGGCATCCTCGACTTTTGCAACGTTAGGGTCAAGAAAAGCCATTATTTTCATGAGATATAAATTTCTTTCATACATGACTTTTCTCCATTTTTCATGCAAAGTTTTTTATATACTGGTAACTTGTCAGAATTCATGCCAAAGTCAACTGAAAAAGATGGTGGCAAAAGTGTGCCCTTGAATCATATTGGAAATTGAAAAAGAGTCAAAAAAGGAATATGGTAAATAACTTTTCTTGCGGAGAAGAAGGTGAAGGCTTCTGACCTTGCCTTTCACGCTGCTGCCAGGGTTGTGTGATATATAATTGGAGGAATTGCCTATATGAGACTGCTGTTTGTAACGGACCTGCATGGCAATATCTGGGCAGATTCCTTGAACGTAACCATGATTTACAGCGGAATCGGGGGTCAGGCCGACTTTATTCGAGGGTCCTATCTTTCCAAAGGCGGTTTTCCGATTATTGCCATGAAATCAACAGCCCGTGATGGGGTGTAGAACAGAGGAGGATTTTCATGAACAGCAGACGTATTGTCGAGGCTTTCATATTGGGCGCATTGCTGTGCATCGGTTTGGCATTGCTTGGCTATCTCATATCAGGGAGTATTATCCGGATTAAGACCTTAAACAGGACAGTAACTGTTAAGGGATTATCCGAGCGTGAGGTCCCTGCAAATATTGCTATCTGGCCAATCAAATTCAGCGAGGCGGATAATGACCTGAATGACTTGTTCTCAAGCATTCAACGGAATAATTCTCTCATCATACAGTTCTTGAAAAACAACGGCTTCAAAGACCAGGAAATCTCAATATCTGCGCCGGCCATCATGGACAGACAGGCTCAGGGATATGCAGATCCCAACAAGATAAAATTCAGATATTCAGGCAGTTCAATAATAACCGTGTATACAGGGAACGTAGATTCTGTGCGAAAAACAATGAAAAAACTCGTTGAGCTTGGTAAAGAGGGGATAGCTATTTCGGGGCAGGACTACAATTCAAAGACCGAATTCCTGTTTACTGAATTGAATAAAATAAAACCTGAAATGATTGAAGAAGCAACAAAGAATGCCCGAGAGGTGGCCGAGAGATTTGCAAAGGACTCTGAGAGCAAGTTGGGCAAGATCAAACACGCAAGACAGGGGCAATTTTCTATTAACAATAGGGATAGCAATACGCCGTACATAAAGAAGGTGAGAGTTGTCTCCACGGTGGAGTACTATTTATCAGATTAAACCCCTGATCCCAGGAGAAGTCGATTCATGACCTTTGATACCGTTTTGGTCTGGATATTGTCGCTGATCAACTTAGGTGTTATCGGCATGGCCGGACTGTTCACGTATGAATCCGTGCGGGAGCAGGAACCACGCGCACCCAAAATAGGTGTTGCCGTTGTCGGTTTCCATCTCTTATTGGGCGGGCTTATTCTTTTGTGGCCCCCCATTCGCATACCCCTTGCCTGGTTTTTTGGAATCTTATTGGCCGCGTTGGCAATATTCCTCATACCCTATAAAAGAAAGGCTCGATCTCTCAGAGGGGCCGCCGGTTATCTGTCCGGTGATCCTTCTGATTTTCGGCCAACGGATGAACGGGACATCATGTTTGCCCGGAACCGTTGTCTGATACCGGGTACGGAGCAGTACAATCGCTATTATGAGATGCATCCCGAACATAAGGGGTATGACGACAGACGCCGGAGAAGGGGCGGTCCTCTCGGTAAGCCCGGTTCCATTGACGCCTCATACAGGCCAAATGTGTCCATGCTGGTCTCCTCCTTTGAGCTACCGAACATGCTGGGCCATAAGGCCCGTGTAATCCCGGGCTCGGCTGCATCGCAAAGCACCTATGCCAACAAACGAGAAGCGCCGCCGCCAGCCCAAATAGAACCGGCCAAGGCCACCAGGATCGTCAAGGGATGGGCAAAACATTTAGGGGCTGACTTAGTGGGCATCTGTCGTATCGATCCCCGATGGACTTACAGCCATAGAGGGGAAATCCATTATGGAGAATGGGATGAATGGGGGATGGAAATCCCTGAACCCCTTCCCTATGCCGTGGTCGTGGCCACGGCCATGGACCACGATTTGGTGGTTACTGCACCCCATACCCCTTCTGTGGTAGAGAGCGGCTATAATTACGCCAAGGGGGCCTATATTACCACTATCCTCTCCCAGTGGTTAGGCACCATGGGTTACAGGGCCATCGCGGAACATAACCGTCACTACGACCTGTTGATGGTCCCTCTCGCCATAGACGCCGGATTAGGTGAATTAGGTCGCCAGGGCTACCTGATTGCCGACAGATACGGACCCGGGGTGCGCCTTTTCGCGGTCCAGACGGACATGCCCCTTGTCCCGGACAAGCCTGTTGACTTGGGTGCAGAACGTTTTTGCGAGGCCTGCCGCAAGTGTGCCGAATCGTGTCCCTCCCGATCCATCCCCCGGGAGCGGGAGAGAAAGGTGGAGAGGGGTATGGAACGCTGGAAGATGAATGAAGAGAGTTGTTTTGAGTACTGGGGTAAGATCGGGACTGACTGCTGCGTGTGCATGGCCGTATGCCCTTTTTCCCGGCCCTACCGCACGATCCACAGGGTGGTCAAACATCTCCTTCGTCGTTCCGAATTAGCGAGGATGGTTTTCCCTTATGTGGACAACCTCCTGTATGGGAAGAGATGGCGGCCACGCAAGGCCTTAGACTGGATGGACTATCCAAAGGACGTCAGATCTAAGGATGTCCCGGCATTTGATGGGGACGCTTAACAGGAGGGAGCTATGAATGCAATAACAGCGAAGAGGGTTATTCCCCAGGTTATTCTCATTTTAGTCCTGGCCTCCCTCTGTCTTATCGTGGTTTTTTTTGTGCAACATATTCTCCAACTTCCGTTCAGGCCCACAAATGATGCCCTCCATAAAGAAGGGGCCGCCATGACCCTCGATTTCCTGATTCCCGGTGGTATCTATCTTGACGAAAAGACGACGATCGGTGAGGTGATCAAGATAAGGCTGAAGAAGACCAGCGGCCCTTTCGAAAAGGCCCTCCAACCCCTTTCCGATCTGATTCCTCCCCGGTACCGGTATCTGGGAGATATCCTGCTTTTTCTCTTCTGGACCCTCACCTTTCTGACTTTTTTCAGGGTCTTCACCTTTATGGGTTATGGCCGGGCCCTCCGGGTCAGCCTTTTATTAGGGGGCATCACTTACTATTTTATGCCGGATTTTTCGCCTGGATCCAGGGAAGATATCCTTTTTGTTGGTTTTCCGCTCCTGATCATCCTCTTCAGGTTCTATTTGGTTCGAAGGAAGCGGGCGAAGAAAAATGGCCCATAAATCCTTTAAGGTTATTACCCTCGGTTGTAAGGTCAACCAGTATGAATCCGCTTATTTGAAGGATGCTTTGGCGGGGGCCGGTTGGGGCGAGGTAGGTAGAGACGAGACGAGCGGCGTGGTCATCATCAACACGTGCATCGTAACACAAAAGGCAGCTCACCAGTCGAGACAGGCAATCAGAAAGGCGATCAGGGAAAATCCTGGCGGATATATCGCGGCTGTCGGTTGTTATGCCCAGGCCTTACCCAAGGAAATATCTCAAATTGAGGGGGTTGGCCTGATAGCAGATAACAGGATGAAGGCGGATATCCCTCGCTTTCTTATAAAGGGCGGGGCTTCATCTAAGACAACGGTTTTACTCAAGCAGTACGAAACCGGCGCCCCATTCGATTCCCTTGATATCAGATCTTTCCCGGATCGAACAAGGGCCTATCTGAAGATCCAGGATGGCTGCCAATCCTTTTGCAGCTACTGCATCGTCCCTTTCACGAGGGGGCCTTACAGAAGTCTTGCCCCGGAAAAAGTTCTACATATGTTAGAAGTACTTTCCGGCCAGGGTTACAGGGAGGTCGTTTTTACAGGGATCCATCTCGGCAAGTACGGGGTTGATTTAAAGAGGGATACCGATCTTGTGTCTCTGCTTAAGATGGTCGGAAGGGAAGGCTATCCCCTGCGTATAAGGTTGAGTTCCATCGAACCGAATGAGATTGAGATGGGTCTTATAGAAATGGCGGCATCAGAAAGGTGGCTCTGCCGGCATTTTCACATTCCTTTACAGAGCGGCGATAACCGGGTGCTGAAAATGATGAATCGCAACTATACTACCCGGGGATTTGCTGAAATTATCGAGGCAATGTACTCTAAAATACCCCATATGTGCATTGGTGTCGATATTATGTCCGGATTTCCCGGAGAGGATTCAAAGGCCCACCAGAACAGTTGTTCCCTTATCAAGGATTTGCCTCTCTCCTATCTGCATGTGTTTCCCTTTTCACCCAGGCCGGGCACTGCCGCTGACAAATTTAAAGATAGGGTGGATTCAAGAATCATCAAGAACAGGGCCGCGGAGTTAAGGGATTTAGGAGAGAGAAAACGGAACTTGTTCCACCGGGGGTGTCTGCAAAAAGAATTCCAGGTACTCGGGGAAGGCTGGGACTCTGAAAACCTGGGTGTGATGAAGGGGAGGAGTGATAACTACTTACCGGTCCTTTTTCCCTCCAATCACATTAGAGAGAGCCAGCTTGTCCAGGTATTCATAGAGCGGGTCGAAGGCGATAGGGTGATAGGCTCTGTTTTGTGATGCACCAAAGCGTTACTTCACAAACCTCTCACTCCCTACTTTGCCATCGCTCTTATATTTAACACGATCTTCTCGACTATTTCCTGTTCACCCTGCAGGATAACAAGATATATGCCGTTTTCACCCGCAGGGATAGGGCCAGGATAGATCCCCTTTCCCTTCTTATCAAGTACTTGCTGTCTTATCGGGGTAAATGCCACTAAGTTGGTGGGAAAGATCTCTTTTGAAAATAGTTTTCCGGGGGCGATGAGGTCGGGTGGAATGGAGTCCTTTATAGTGGCAGGGTCAATCCCATAAAAAACGAAGCCCCCGTAGGGCTGGCCTTTATAAATATAACGTGTTTTATTCCAGTCAATTTTAAGACCCTTATCGGTTTTGTTCCTAACTGACAGGCGGAATGAAACAAAGAATTTTTTATCCCCCTTGAGTGGCTCAAAGCTGGCCTCAAAAGATTTATTTCCTCCTTTTTGAACAGACGGGCTGCTGACCCAATTCCTGATTTTCTTTGTTGGTGCGCACGCAGTTAATAAGATTATAAGCAAAAGAATCCTCCAGATCTTTATTTTCATGGCTTTTCCTCCTTGCGGTCTTCAATGAACTCTATTCTTTTTTCTCTTTTTTGACAGGAATTATAGGTTCTACTACTTTAATCGGAACCTCGAGGGTTCTTTTCATAATTCCCAACAACCCCGATCCAACCTCTCCAGCCGGAAGATACTCTACTTTTGGATCCCCCAATTTTCCTGTTACTTTCATGGCAATAGAGACCAGCTTGTCATTAAGCACATACCCTATTAGCGGGAGTATTCTTATGATGCGGTCCACTGTTTTAAAGGGAGCGGCAAAGATTTTAAGATCCAATTTATTTTCCAATAAGTCAATATCACCGTAGCAGGCCAGGTTCATCGAAGAACCATCCATCAGCGCTTTTTCCAGATGCACCTTGCCATCCTGAAGATTACCTTCAGCAGTTATCGAATTGTAGGCAAACCCTTCATTTGCAAGGTCAGGGAGTTTTCCTCTGAATATCTCGGTGATATTGAGAAGCGAAAATATTTTTACCATTAGAGGAGCGCGCTTGATGCGGCCATCCCTGGCAGTAAATTTATAAGGTCCATGAAGAGATTTAATCAATTGAGTGCCCATCCCTTCCCCTTTTATCTCGCTTTCAAAATCAAGAGTCCCGTCTATTGATAGGGATTCCTTAGAAGACACACAGGTAATGGTCTCTGTCAGCGGCTTCTTTTTGGCAAGCAATTTAAAATCCAGGCCTATTCCCTTTGGGGATATGTTCAACGTCCCTGGCGTGGAAATACCGCATAAATTACCCTTGGTGACTGTAACATTAACTGTGTCCCCTTCTGCAGATATGTTGCAGTGAAAGGGTTCCCATCTGAATCCCCCGTATGTGAGGGAATCTAATTTGACGCGAGTAGTTCCTTTTACCGGCAGGGACCATCTTTTTTTGCCCTTATTGACTTCTGTTTCTTTGCCCTTCTTATCAAACGCGTTAATGATGTCCTCCAGTTCAAAGTCATCGGAGGAGAGGCCCAGGTCGAATAGGATCCCCTGTTCTGACAGGTCGAGGGTTCCGGTTGCGCTGATTTGAGTGTCGTCTACTGCGAGGCTGGCCGATTTCAAGATAATCCTCTGTTGACCGGCCTCAAGAGAAAAATCCTTTAGCTTTGCAGGGAGACTCAATTGCGGAAAGGTGATGTCCCCACCCTGGAGATACCCCTCAAATGTGGATTCAATGGCGCTGCCCGGTATGATACGTGCCCACAGATTACCTTTGATCCATCCATTCAAAACCCTGTCTTTGGCCAACAGCGAATCCAGACTTGTCTTGTCCAGATTCCCGGTAAATCTGAAGGCAATGGCATCCTCACGGATATTGCATTCAAAGGAAGCATCTGATTTGTCATCTCTGATAGTCAGGTTTTCAATCTTGAGTACCCCCGGGGTCTTGAGCACACTCAACGAAATATCAGGTCCTTTTGGGGCGGACAGATTTCCCTTAAAGGACGTTTCAGCGCCCTTATCCCAGAGGAGATGGGCCTTTGAAATGGTCACTGGGGATATGACCTTGAGGTCCTCCGGCAGGTTGATAATCTCTGAAGCTGACCGGATAGCCTCTATACCCATGTTGCCTTCAAAGGCTGCTTCCAGTCTGTTCAGACCCCCCAAATAGCCCTTTGCTTCACCTGACACGTCTAAGTTGGCATCGAGGATGCTCACTCTGGCGTCTTTGAGGATAAGCGTTTGGAGGTCTGCTTCCACTCTTCCCTCTGTCACAGTTAGCGGGCCAGGCAACAGGGTCGAAGTGAGGGTGAAGTCCTTGATGTTGCACTCCGTATTGAAGCGCCAGGCCTTTGGCCTTAAAAGGGGGCCTTTGAAGTCTAATCTGTTCAGTGTAACATAACCCTTTAGACTTTCTATCTCTTTTAGGGCTTCTTTGGCTTCAGTAAAAGAAGAAACCCAAGGGTAAATTTCGTCCAAAAGGATGTTAGCCTCAGCCGATTCAACCTCCATATATAGCTCTTTGCGCCAATCCAACGTTCCTGAAACCTTGGAAAAGTATGTCTTCCCCAACTTGCCGGCCAAATCCCTTGCCTTGATTACGCCATTGGCATAGGAGAAATGAGTCCCTCTGATTTCAACAGGATAGGGAATTTGCCGGTATTTGGCACGCAGGTCGAATGCAGAGGCATCCACACGGGGCATGATCGATGAAAGGGTTTCGCCTAAAATCAGCCTGGCCGTGGCATCCCCTTTGATGTCATCAATGCGTCTTAAATCTTCTGCAAGTAAGTTGTCCCTGACCAGGTCTTTTAGGATGGGAAGGGTCTGCGCCAGATCAGTCTTTATCATAATATCTAAATGAAACAGGTCATCATTCTCCCCCAAGCCTAATCTCAAATTACCTTTGCTTCCGGAGGTCTTCTCGACCCTGGCCTGGACGCGATTTCCCTGGAGTATCCCCTTTGAAATAAGGGCTTCCCCTTTTACTTCCTCCAAATTCAGATTTATTGCGGGGATTGAGATCTCTCCCCCAAGCATGTTCCCCTTGATAAGGATATTTTCCAGCTTTCCCAAATCATCCAACGAATTTCCATTGGTATCAAAACTGATCAGTGGGATTTTCCCCCCTTTGACAATGGCAAAAATATTCTGAACCGCGGAGTTGTTTCTCCCCATTGAAAGTGCGACTTCACGTATCGAAGGAACATCGACATCTCTACCCTCTACTCTTAGGCTAACTCGAGGTGTCGATTTATCCATGACAAAGTCCGCGGTAAGGTCAAGGCGGGGATAATCAAGATTCAGCTCCAAGATAGAGATCGAGGTTTTGTCGTCAGTGATATTCAGCGTCCCATCTATATTCACGCCTTTGAAGACCACTTCTTGATTATTATAGATTAGGGGCAGAAAAGGGATAGCGCCCTTTATCTCTGTCTCAAGATCCTTTGTCAAATCGGTCTTAAAGGCGATATTCAGATTTGCCTCTGAATCGCCCACCTTTAACGCGCCTTTGGGAAGGATATAATCCGGCAGCATATGTGGTCTGAGACAACTCAGGTCTATTCGTCCATCAGCCCTGAATGTTGTTAGGTCTAAATGAGTTTTTAGAGAAAGTCCTTTCCATAGGTTGGATTTGCAGGTTAGATCACTTTTGAATTGTTTTGAAGCATTATCGATCAGGATATGAATATCGTTAAACCATAAGACCGGGACTTCTCCCTTCAAAAGGTTGACCTTTCCGTTTTCCACTTGGAGAGAAAGACCCTCAGTCTCCGAAATAATCGGCGCTAAGACAGGGGCCAGCTTTTCCCTGAGATATTTTCGATTAGATGATGAACCAGGGGCTTCCTTTATATGCTCTTTTGATTGTGGAAGTTTTATGTTGATATCTGGTGATTCGGCCTTGAGAAAAGCGATTTGCAGCTTTCCGGATATGAGAGGCCATATCTTCGGATAAATCATTAGGGATTCAATCTCTGCCGAGACCTTCCCCGCAACCAAGAGGCTTGCTTCACGAATTACAGCGTGAGGCCGTGGAAAAAAAGAGAAATCAACTCCTTTAATTTCGACCTGCCCGCCTGCTCTGCTTGAGAGATGGGCCACAATTTCTCTCTTTATGAAATCGGAATCGATGAACTTAGGCACAAACAGGATCAGGGTACCCGCAAGGAGCAGGAGGACCAAAATGCTTCCTAAGATCAGAACGGAAATTTTCTTTCGTCTTTTCATGGAAATGATAGTTTCTCGGGAAAGACCATCAGGAGGAGAGAAATGGGGCGGGATCTTCGACAGGGGTTTGGCGTTCATATGGGTTAGGGTTTGTGAAGATGTTTAATAAACCGTGCCTTTTGGGGGAGTTATTCTATCTGCCTTTGTTTTGCTCATCCAGTCTGCGCAGGGTAACGGATATTGCAGAGCCTGAAACACCTAATAGATGCCCCGTCTCAATTAGAGTCAGCCCGAGTTCTTTCACGAATTTTTCTGATAGTTTAGATCTGACTTTCGAGACCTCATGTGGTCGATTCCCCCTTTTCAGGGCTTCAACGCTAATCCCTTCCTTTTTGCAGGTTCTGTCAATCAGCAATAAGGCCCGTTTAAGGCTCTCTCTTCGAGAAAACCGCCTTTTCTTGAATTTGGCTGACTGTTGGATAAGTTTCTTCACAAATTTACCACTGCCTAAAATACGCTCATCGGACTTTTCACGAACCCCACTCCTGCGCATCGCCTTGACTTCTGACCACCCTCCCTTCGATCGTATCAGGCCGCCTCCAATTAAATCAGCGCGATAACCCTGGTCTATCCCTTTTTTTACAAACTGGCGATAAGCCTTTTTTGCTTCGCTCTCTGTTGCGCCAAACTGCTTTAGGAGATAATCTCTATCCTGCCAGCCCTTTTTTATCCTGCCCATCAAAACCGAATGGCCGCACCATCTGTACCGGTCCAGCTTGGCAAGAGAATCAACTAATTTGGTGCGCAATGGGTTCAGATGAATGTATCTCGCCAATTCCTTTAAATACGGCTTTTCTTCGCAAACAATAGACTTGTAACGATCCTGAAATAGTCGTCCATGCCTTCGGTGTTGGCGGTTGTAGTAGATTGCATAGCCGGTCAGAAGTCTTTTCACAAACCTGGACAACCCGGATGGGCCGCTGTGCATAAGGATATGTGCATGGTTATTCATCAAGGCCCAGGCGTAAATTGAAGTGCCGGTTTCTGTGGCAATATTTCCGAGACGGGAGACAAATTCTTCCCTGTCTTGGTCATTATTTACGATTTTCCTTCCCTTGATACCCTTGATGATAACATGGTGCAGGGCGCCGGGGGCATCAAGCCGCGCCTGTCTCGGCATAACCTACCTCCAAATGTGCTATTTTGGGCCTGAACGAAATAACTTCCCTATTTCATAATCTTAATCTTAATCGTAATCTTACTCAAAACAATTATGATTAAGAGTATGACCCCATAAATGCTACTCGCCTTTCCCTTTTGTATCGATAACCGGCAGGGCTTCCACGCCGCTCTTGTCAATTTTCAGATAAATATTTCCATCCTCATAGAGGTCGATCTGGTTAACAGGGATAGAGATATCCTTTTTCCCCCATAAATGTCCTTCTAACAGTATAAGATGGGTAATACGTCCGGTTTTTTTCTCTACAAGGAAATCATCTACCTTCCCTGCGTGTCCGTCTGTGGCGAAAACCTTAGCCCCTTTGTGAACAATAAGCCCTCCGGCCGGAACAGCCTCATGCTCAACAAATACAGAGGCCGGTGTTCCAATATCCCATCCGGCCTGTTCAGCCATATACAGTGTTATATTTGAGGGGATGTATTCCTCCTGAATGAAATTTTTCATCCCCTCGAATTTCTCCTTGCTGATCGAAAGAAAAACCGTATCATGGGAGGCCTCTCTTACCAGTCTTTCAGGTACAAGCCTCTCTGTGTTTTGAAGATCATTACCTCTGACAACGAGATAGGTCACCCTTTCAGTCTTAGGATTAAGTATTATGTTTTCGAGACGACCAATCCTCCCGTCTAAACATTCAACATGCGCATTCAGATGCATATCCATCCATCCACCTCCATAAGTCAATTTTCAGAATTTTTTTTTAAAAGTATTACTGAACCGGGGTTGTGTGTCAAGACAAATGTGTTACACTGCAATTTGTCAAGTGCGCCCCCCATTTAAGGGCGAATGCCACGATCACAATGACGAAGAAAAGTCCACCCCACAACAGACGCTTCAGCCACTTCATTATCGATCTCTCCTCATGTTGAAAGGTTAACCCGTGAACACCTACAATATAGGCGGCAGAAGCCGCTCTGTTGAGAAGGAACTATAGGTAGTTTTCATTTTGGTGTCAATATTGAAGTTCTCCCAAAATGTTGCAGTCAACTGAACAAAATAACATGGCTTGCCAAATCGACTGTTTATTTATACAATTAATATTCG
>CAZFSF010000089.1:0-12344 GCA_964522045.1 uncultured Desulfobacteraceae bacterium | reverse complement strand
TAACTCTTCTGCCAGTTTGTAGACATCCAATTCGTAAACTCGTTTCATCTTTCCCTAATTTCTATTTTCCAATTTCAAGTTTCAAGCCGTGAACGGCTACAAATTTTTATCTGACGAAGAGATTGGCTAAAAAGACAGTTTTCATTCGGGCACTATTTATATACCGCAGATTTTAAACTCTGTGTCAAATTTTTTCAATATTCAAAAAGGTTAACATGCAATCTCCTGTCTTAAATAGATTGGCTTCCTGCTTCCGGTTTGGAAAGCACTTCACTGAAAAGAGGTTCATTCCTCGTTATTTCGTAGATGTTTTTTCGTGTGTTTCTTTCTCTGAAATGATATCTTTAGTGTAACTACCCAGGTATATATTAGACAGGATAACAGGATCGACTTGATTTCTTAATTCCTGTAGATCGTACAACTATCCTGATAGCCCGTTCCTTGCTATAGGGGTAAGTGATTAGTTTAAACCCTTCTATTATAATTAGGTTTAACCTGCTCTCCCGATTGATCGGGAGTTAATTTGAATATTCGTTTCACATTTAAGAGAGACCCAAAGAGATTATATTAATCCCTTATTCGGGGTCTATCTATAAGGCATTTTACCAGGATATTTCTTTTGATTTACTGGATTATTACAATAATGTCTTGTTTGTGTCTTAACATAGGTTCCTGTTTATCCTGTTATCCTGTCTAAAAAAGAGACACCTGAATAGTTACGATTTTAGTAACTATGTGCGGGAGGCAGAAGAAGAAAAATTGCTTAGATTACACAGTTTCATAGGGTTTCTTGTCCTAATTTTTTTGGCATGGCTTTTTTCTGAAAAACGAAGAAAGGTAAATGTAAGGACCCTGCTAACAGGTATGGGATTGCAGGTGTTGCTGGCCCTGCTGTTGCTGAAATTTCCCGGAAGCCAGGAGGTCTTCCTCTGGTTGAACAAGGGGGTTAGTGCAATAGAGGAGTCCACAAGGGCAGGGACGGGATTCGTCTTCGGCTACTTGGGCGGGGCGGCCCTTCCCTTTGACGAAAAAATACCCGGTTCAAGTTATATCTTGGCCTTTCGCGGGCTCCCTTTGCTTCTTGTTATCGGCGCTCTATCTGCCCTTTTTTTTTATTGGAGGATAATTCCCTGGGTGGTCAACGCTTTCTCATGGGTCTTGAGGCGAGTGATGGGTATCGGCGGGGTTGAAGGAGTGGGTGCTGCAGCCAATGTCTTTATAGGTATGGTGGAATCGCCCCTTATTGTCAGGCCGTATCTCACGGAGATATCAAGGAGTGAACTCTTTACCATTATGGCATGTGGTATGGCGACCATTGCAGGCACTGTTATGGTGGTTTACGCATCAATACTACATAATGTCGTCCCCGGGATTATGGGACATCTCCTGGTCGCATCCATTATCAGCGCGCCGGCAGCCATAACAGTATCCAAACTGATGATTCCCGAAACATCGGACCTATCCCGTGAGGATGTGGAGATACCGAGAGAGGCAAGCAGTTCCATGGATGCTATCACTCGAGGGACCTTAGTCGGCATTAAACTCCTTATCAATATAATTGCCATGCTCGTTGTCTTTGTTGCGCTGGTTTACCTGCTCAACATGGTACTGGCCTTTCTGCCGGAACTTTTCGGCAAACCGGTTACCTTCCAGAGATTAGTGGGCTACCTGATGGCTCCGGTTACCTGGTTAATAGGTATCCCCTGGTCAGAGGCTGTGACCGCTGGTTCACTTATGGGGACCAAGACCGTCTTGAACGAATTCCTGGCCTATCTCAATCTGGCTTCATTGCCGGAAGGCGCTCTGAGCGAAAGGAGTCGTTTGATTATGATCTATGCCATGTGCGGCTTTGCCAATTTTGGTTCCCTTGGGATTATGATCGGTGGTATGGGGGCCATGGCAGGGGAAAGAAGGGGCGAAATTGTGGGCTTAGGTTTAAAATCTATTGTGGCCGGAACCATTGCCACATGCATGACAGGGGCATTGGTGGGATTGATCTATTAATTGAATGTTGACGATGGAATTTTGGCTTTGATTTTTTACGGGCGATACGGTATGATAAAAGGTTCGTAAGTATTCACAGGGTCCCCCGCCTGTGTAGCGGGGAATGAATTCCACTGTTTATGGATTCATCAATATCGCGGAAGGAGTTTTAAAGACATGCAAGAGTTCAGAAGAATGAGTCGTTTGCCGCCCTATGTTTTTGCAACAGTCAATAAGATAAAGATGGATGCGAGACACAGGGGAGAAGATATTATTGATTTGGGTATGGGAAACCCTGACATACCCACTCCGAAGCATATCGTTGAAAAGCTGGTGGAGGCCGCAGAGAAGGGACATAACCACAGGTATTCGGCCTCCATGGGTATTACCAAGTTACGACACGCCATTTGTGACTGGTACAAGAGGCGGTACGATGTGGAACTGGACCCGGACGAAGAGGCGATCGTCACCATCGGTGCAAAAGAGGGGCTTTCGCATCTGGTGCTTGCCACAATAAGCCCTGGAGACGTTGTCTTTGCCCCTAACCCCACCTATCCGATACACCCTTATTCGGTTATCATTGCAGGAGGGGACCTCAGGAGCATACCGATAGGCCCGGAAAGGGATTTTTTTGAGGATCTGCTGATTGCTGTGAAGCAGACATGGCCCAACCCCAAAATGCTTATTATCTCCTATCCCCACAATCCCACGACGGCTGTGGTAGATAGGAAGTTCTTTGAAAAACTTGTCGATTTCTGCAAGGAACACGAGATGATCGTCATCCACGACTTCGCCTATGCGGATCTTGTCTTTGATGGCTATGAGCCTCCCAGTTTCTTGGAGATCCCCGGAGCAAAAGATATAGGGGTGGAATTCTTCAGCCTCTCAAAGAGCTACTCCATGCCCGGATGGAGGATCGGATTTTGTGTGGGAAACCCTCTGTTGGTGGGCGCGCTCAGGAGAATAAAAAGCTATCTCGATTATGGCGTATTCCAGCCGATTCAGATAGCAGCCATCATTGCCCTTAACGGCTCCTATGATTGCGTTAAAGAGATCGTCGATACCTACAAAGAGCGCCGGGATGTGCTGATAGATGGCCTGGATCGTGTTGGCTGGCACATAGAAAAACCAAAGGGGACCATGTTCGTGTGGGGAAAAATCCCGGACAAATACATTGATATGGGCTCTGTGGAATTCTCCAAGATGCTTATCAATGAGGCCAAGGTGGCTGTCTCTCCCGGTATCGGATTCGGGCAGTACGGGGATGATTATGTCCGCTTTGCCTTAGTGGAGAACCCGCAGCGTACCAGGCAGGCGATAAGGGGAATCAAGCAGGTTTTATAGATCTTGAAAGGAAGCAATGTCACAAATAAATGTTGGGATTATCGGATTCGGGACCGTGGGGGCTGGAACCTTTGAGGTCCTTACAACAAACAGGGAGATCATTGCAGACCGGGTCGGGGCCGAAGTGGTTGTTAAAAAGATCGCCGATATTGATATTGCGTCCGATCGGGGGGTTCCCGTGAGGCCTGCCACGGAAACTTTAACCGTTGATGCCATGGATCTGATTAATGATCCGGAGATCGATCTAATAGTGGAGCTTGTGGGAGGGCTGGATAAGGCTAAGGAATTCATTCTTAAGGCAATGGAAAACGGGAAGCATGTTGTTACGGCAAATAAGGCCCTCTTGGCAGAATACGGTGCCGAAATATACAGGGCTGCCGAACAGCATGGGGTCGGTCTGGCCTTTGAAGCGAGTGTGGGGGGTGGTATACCGATCATCGGGGCGTTGAAGAACGGGCTATCCGGTAACCGCATTCAGGCCTGCATGGGGATTTTAAACGGGACTTCCAACTACATCTTGACAAAAATGACACAGGAAGGCCTCCCTTTTAACAGGGTGGTGGAGGAGGCTGTAAGCTTAGGTTTTGCCGAGGATCCTCCAACTCTCGATGTGGACGGGACAGATGCTGCCCACAAATTAGCCATTATTATCTCGATCGCATCCGGCTGGCCGGTCTCATTCAAAGATATATACAGAGAGGGGATTGTTACCGTGACCCCGGATGATATCCTATTTGCCGATGAGTTCGGGTACAGGATCAAATTATTGGCCATAGCCAAGGATTTGGGAGATCGATTAGAGGCCCGTGTACACGCGGCCATGATACCGAAGGATCATATCCTGGCAAACGTCAATGAGGCCTTCAATGCCATTTATATCGAAGGCGATTTTGTGGGTCCTAATCTCTATTACGGTTTAGGCGCTGGGAAAAGACCCACGGGGAGCGCCGTGGTCTCAGACATAATAGGTCTGGCAAGGGCGATCAGGTCAGGAACAAAGGAACTGATGCCCCCCTTGGCCCATGTTCGTCCTCCTGCAAACAAAATAGTGATCCAACCGATTGAAGACTTGATTACTCCCTACTATTTCAGATTTTCGGCATTAGACACGCCAGGGGTTCTTTCAAGGATAGCCGGTATCCTGTCAGAGCACGAGATCAGCATCTCTTCCGTGATCCAGAAGGGTAGAAAGACGAAAGGGCCTGTGTCGATTGTCATGTTGACCCACGAGGCCCGGGAAAGTGCTGCACAGAAGGCTATTTCATCAATCGATAAGCTGGACGTGGTAGCCGAAAAGACCGTTGTGATTCGTGTGGAAGGTAATCATTTATAGAGATGAAGAATAAGGCCAGGGAAAAATATATCCTTTTGGTAGGAGACGGCATGGCGGACTATCCCCTTGCCGAATTGGGTGGAAAGACTCCGTTAGAGGTAGCCCATACGCCAAATATGGATCGAATCGCCGCCTGCCGGATCGGTCTTGTGAATACTATCCCCCAGGGTATGGATCCGGGGAGTGATGTGGCCAATCTCTCTCTGCTCGGCTACGATCCTTCTATTTATAATACAGGCCGGGCCCCCTTTGAGGCGGCGAGCATGGGGATTGACTTAAAGAAGGATGAGGTTGCCTTCCGGATGAACCTGGTCACTCTTGACCGGAGGTCAGAGAAGGAAATTGTGATGGTGAGCAACAGCTCTGGAGAAATCACCACAGAAGAATCAAGACCGATCATTGCCAAGCTGCAAAAGGAGCTGGCGGCACCGGGCATCGATATTTACCAGGGCATTGCCTACCGGCACCTGCTGGTATGGGAGAAAGGCCCAGTGGATGCGCAGACTATCCCACCCCATGATGTGCAGGACCAGAACATGGCAGCCTATCTGGATCCTGCAAGGAAGGACCCCATCGTGGATGTGGTGCGCCATTCGTGGAAATGGATGAAAGACCATCCTGTGAACCTGGAACGGAAGAGGAAGGGCCTCCATCCGGCCAATTCGGTCTGGTTATGGGGACAGGGGAAGGCCTTAAAACTACCGCTTTTCAATAATAAATTTGGGCTTCAGGGCGGGGTTATTTCGGCCGTGGATCTATTGAGAGGGATCGGCGTCTATGCAGGCCTGAAACCGATTGAGGTGGAAGGAGCAACCGGATATTTGGACACTAACTATTCGGGCAAGGCAGAAGATGCCTTAGAGGCTCTGAATAATCTTGATTTTATGTTTGTCCACGTGGAGGCCCCTGACGAAGCGAGCCACAGCGGGAATATAGAGGACAAGATCGAGGCGATTGAGGCCTTCGATAAAAAGGTGGTGGGGGCAGTCCTTAAAGGTCTGGAGCAGTTCAATGACTACCGGATTATGGTCGCCAGTGATCATTTCACTCCAATCTCTATAAAGACTCATGCAAGCGATCCGGCCCCATTTGCATGGGCAAGCAGAGAAGAGCTTGCCTCCGGCAAGAAGGGGCTAAGGTTTACAGAGGAATTTGCAAAAAAATCGGGCTTTGGTTTCAAGAAGGGGCATGACCTGATGCCGGCCTTCCTGGGTCAATCGTAATACGCCTCTGAATACTTTGAGACCTTTGAAAAATGCTCAATTTTGGCCAAGGTCAAGGAAGACGAGGATTTTAACCACAGGAATATATTGAATCTTTCGAGGATTAAAATCTTAGCCTGACGCTGAGATCGGGCAGATATGCGCAGACTTCGAAGGGGGGGGTTGCATAGGTCTCACCTTGACATGGCCCCGACTTTGACATAATTTCGGCAAAAAATAAACGTAAGTGTTCACAGGTTCAGGGTTTCCCGCTGAACCCCTGAACCTTTGAACCCGTGAACGGCAAAAAATAAACAAAAGGAGAGGAAAAGATGAAAATACTGTTTTTCGGTCCGAATGGAAGCGGAAAAGGAACGCAAGGTGCAATCGTAAAGGAAAAATATGGTATCCCGCACATTGAAACAGGTGTGATTTTCAGGGACAACATCTCACGGGGAACAGATTTGGGTAAAGAGGCTAAGGGTTATATAGACAGGGGCGAACTGGTTCCTGACAGTATCACAATCCCGATGATCTTGGACCGCCTCAAGGAAGATGATTGCAAGGATGGCTGGCTCTTAGACGGTTTCCCCAGAAATCTGACACAGGCCCAGGAGTTGGATAAGGCACTCAAGAATGAGGAGATTGTCTTAGATATCGTGATCGATATGGTCTTGGACAGGGAAATTGCAAAGGGCCGCATTATGGGCCGGCGTCTCTGCGTTAATGACAACAACCATCCTAACAATATCAACATAGACGCTATCAAGCCTGATGGTGATAAATGCAGGGTCTGCGGCGGGGATCTGAAGGCACGTTCCGATGACCAGGATGAAGAGGCGATTGATCAGCGTCACAATATCTATTATGACACAGAGACCGGCACCACGGCAGGCATGAATTATTTCAAGGAACTCTCAGTGAAGAACAATGGCGTTCCCAAGATAATTGATTTAGATGGAAGGCCCGGGGTGAAGGAAGTTTCAGGGGAACTATTAGGCAAGCTTGGGGCATAGTTTTTAAGCGCCTAAAGTGCCTAATCCCGCCTCAGGCGGGGTTAGGCACTTATTCCATCATATAGCATCACCGGTCGTCCAATAAGCTCTGATAAGGGTAGAATGGCGAGGCCCTTCTCTCTTATGCCTGAAAATATTAGATCAATTTCGTTTAACCAGTAGGAAAAAAGGGTATTGTCCCTCGGTTTGACGTCGTGGAGGGCGATTATTGCATCAGGATGGACCCGCTTTAAAATCCTTTCCGAAAGTTTTTTTATCCACCTATTCCCCCCGTCAATGGCCCGGCAACTGAAATTTAGATTGTACATACCTGATTTATCGAGCACCTTCCCGAGTCTTGGATTTGTTATGCCCACCGGTGGCCTGAAGGCCAGGGGTGTAATACCGAATTTTGCCAAGATATCTTGAGCGGATTCTATCTCCTTGACCAGGGCCTTGCTGCTTTTAAGCATTATAAGGTTGTCGTGGTTGTAAGAATGATTCCCTAATGTATGGCCTTGCGCTAAAATCTCTTTGATTAGTTCTGGATGTTCAGATGCCTCTTTCCCGGTGACGAAAAAAGTCGCGAATATCTTATGTCTTGAAAGGAGTTCAAGTAAAGCCGGGGTGGATACAGGGTCGGGGCCGTCGTCAAAGGTGATCGCCACAGCTAATTTTCCCGAGTTTCCACTGCTGATAATGGGGAGGAAGAAGCTGAAACGGGGGAGGAAAGGAGCAATTGCACAGAGGGCTATGAATGTCGATAAGGGGATTAGTGATAGACGCACGTCAACAAAGGCTAACAGGATTGCCGCAAGGAATGAAACGAGACAGGTCAAATGAGCAAGGGAGAGGTGTAAGTTAGTCATGATCACATAGCCTTTGCAATGAACCAGGCAGATTCCTGATTCGAGCCAGAGGGCACGCAAAGTTCCATTTTAAAACCCGCCTCGATTATCATTCCCTTAATTTCCTCGACAGATCGATAATAGCATGACGTTCCGGTGATTTTAAGATTGACCATCTGAAATCTCCATAACCAGGATGGGTGCTTGTCCGGCGGAATAACGGCCCTGATGATCAGACGCCCTCCATGACTAATAGTGCTGTGTAGCCTTTTCAAGGCAAGGCCAAATTCTTCGTTTGTCAAAAAATGTGTCATATCCAACATGAAGGCCGCATCCGCCGATCTTGGGGGTGTCGGAATATCCGGGGCACTGCCGCATTTTATCACGCCTCTTTTCTGAACCGCCATTGATGCGACTCTGACCCTTTCGTGATTCGGTTCAATGCCGTATACCTTGGCTTCCGGAAATCGTTCGAGAAACCAGCACGCAGGAACACCGTAGCCTGTGCCCACGTCAATAATTGTTTCAATGCGCGCCGAAGACTCAAGCAACCGGGGAAGCTCTGAAAACATGGGGTCGATCATAAGTTTGAAACGGGCAAACAGCCTCGGATACGGCTCCATCTTTTTATAGCGTCTCAGAACACGATCACGCCCCTTTCCGGGTGTGCTTATATCATTTTGCCGGCCCTGGAATATGTACTTTAGGAGGGGGGGTAAAATAAGAAAAGCACCGATGAGGGCATAGCTGATCCCGAGGAGTGAGGTTAACCCTGCACTTCTGAGCAGGGAATGCTCGGCAAAACATAAGGCTCCGAATCCGATGATAGTAGATGCCGATGCCATGAAGACCGTCATTCTGACAAGCCCGAAGGATGGATGGGAATCATCTCCATATCTCTGATACGATCTAACAAGAAAAATGGAATAATCGATCCCCATACCGACAACTACAATAGACAGCATCAGCCCGGGGATATCGATGGGATGTCCGATCAGCTTCAAGGTTCCTAAGGTGCTTACCAATGCGAATAGCACGGGCAACAGGGCGATAAAGGTCAGCTTTAAATCAAGAAAAAACAAAAAGAGAAGAGCGATAACACTTATACCGACTATCAATAAGATTTTTGCGAATGTGTAGAAGAGAAGATTTCCCATCCTCAGCGAAAAAAAGGAGGGATCAAATATCCTTCCCGAAGATCTATATCTTTCGTAAAACATTCCAGGATCATAGGATTTACCGGGAGTGAGGGCAAAGAATTGAACCCATGTGGATTTATCCTTTTTTTCAGATATACCCAAGATCTCAATAAACTTTGGAGGGATTTCGGTAATACCGGGCTGAGCGGGAACTTCTGAAATTGTTTTGAAGAAGGGCTCAAATGCCTCCTTTGTAAAGCCCGTATTATAAGATGCCTTGCCGAGGCTGCTTTTTAATGCCGCTATCCTCTTATCGGACCAGAATTCTCTCCATGCCTCAAGGTTCTGCGCCCCTCTTTCCTTTCCCGGAAAAACCATTGATGGAATAAATCCGGTATAAAGCACTCCTGAAGCGAGATCCTGGTCTATCATCTTAAGGATTCTGTCTCCCTGCTTCTGAAGTTCCCTAACGTTTTTCCCCTCTGTCATCAGGTAGCTCTTTTGAAAGATACTATTTCCCCATACATCCGTAAGGAGTTCTTCGGCCCTGACAGTTTTCTCGCTCACGGTATTCATAGAACTCAGTTTTACGTTGAACTCCGGCTTTGCGAAAAACAGCATTCCCAGGGCGAAGAAAAGTGAGGCATAAGCTCCCTTTTTACCTAATGAAGAGAATTTGCTCACGATACTCCTGAGAGGTAAGGCTCTTCTGTTTGCCGGAGGCATGGAGGGGAAGATCATTGGAAAAACAGTGTGGACAAATATGAATGAAAACGCGATGCCAAGGGCCGTGAACAGGCCGATTTGTTCGAAAACAGGGAAGTCGCAAAAGCAGAGCGCCCCGAAAGCGCCGATTGTTGTCAGGGTGGCAAGCAATCCTACCGCCCATATTTCTCTGGAAGCCTCTTTACCCAAGGTTTTGCGAGGACGGTCGAGGAACAGCAGATAGGCTATGGCATGATCTACGGTTATGGATATAACTGCTCCACCAAAACCTAAAGTCATGATCGAGATAGACCGATTAAGGAGAGAAAAGACGAAAAACGCCGCCACTGTCCCTGCCAATGCGGGTAAAAAGGCAAAGAGCCCTAACAGAGGCCTGGGAAAGGCAAAGATAAGGAGAAGGGCAATTCCAGCCGTTGCAAGGAGTATCGCCTTTTCAACATCCCGTCTTGCTATAAGTTCATTATCCAAAGCAGCTCGATATGCCCCCACCGGTGTAAGGGTAATGCCGGTTCCATTTTCAGCGCATTCGCGATGGAGTTCATTTGAGACTGCACTAATAAGTTCTGTGATCTTCCGGGCAAAGACCGTGTCCGTACCTGAAGATATTGGATTGGCAATCAATAGGAGGTGCTTCCTGTCAGGCGATATGAGTTTCCCTTTATATATTTCCAGATTCTCTAAGGGGGCAAGATGGGACAGCCTGGCCAAAACGATATCCTTTAGTCCAAAGGGGTCCTTTGAGATAAATTCCGACTGGCCAATCCCTTTTAAGCTCATCAGTCCCGAGCGAAGATCCATCAGCCTTTTATGGATATTATCGTTCTCTAATAGGGGCTTTACCTTGTCATTGAGGTCTTTTTTCGTGAACATCACAGGCAGGTTATTCAAGATATGAGATATTAAATCAGGGATGAGATCTTGAATATCTCGGGTTCCAACTTGTTTGAAAAGCCCGCTTTTTCTTAATTTTTGCTCAATTAGTTCTCCGTATTCAACAAGGGCGTCCGGGTTATCACGAACAAGGCCGATATCAATTACCAACTGGTCATTGATCGGATGATTCTCAAAAATATATCCTGCATCTGAGATTACAGGGTCACTCTGGGGCAGATATCCGGTTATATCAGTGTCGATTTTGATCAAGAAGAATGATGCACAGAAGAGGACTACCATAATGAAGATTGAAAGGATTAATATGGGGAAGTTGATCGTGGTAGTTTTCATAGGGCCTTTTAGACAGTTATTAGGAGAATCAGCAGCAACACGAGAAGAATATGCGCCCCTATGATAAGGATTTTGTTGTAATGATAAAATTCATTCATTTTCTGTAGTCCTTGGAGTCCCCCGCATAGCCTCCTGAATCTGTCCAAAGGGAGGTATCTTTGATTATCCGATCGAGAATTGCTCTGAAATGCAAAAGAGGGGTAAACCGCATACATATGGTCATCCTTAATATCGCGCAACATATCGTCAAAAGGTATTTTTTGCCACGGTATTTTGATTAGGGTCTCGGCAAACTCACGGGCAATCACATAAGCATGGCATAGACTCCGGAATCTTATCTTGAGCACTGATCTGTTGTCTGTTTTCGCAGACTTTTTTACCATGCAGCCTAAAAACATTACTCTCCAATCGGTATTTGTCGTTAAAAAATCAATGCACTTCTTGAGAGTATCAGAGTTGAACCGATCAAAAATGATATCATCTTCAAAAATGACAATATTCCCGGAAAGGGCACGGATCCCTTTTTCCATGCAGAGGATGTGTGATTCATAGATTCCCTGTTCGCAGTCAACCGGATGTTTTTTTACAACTACGAACTCGACCTTATCGGCTAATCCGACAGCTCTGAACTGGGTATTGGCCTGTTCCCTTCTATCTGCACGTTCATATAATGAAATGCAGTAGATTTTATCGAAATATTCCCAGTAAGTGGCAAAATTATCTGGCATTATTTTTCTTTGGCTTCAGGTAAAAATGAACCTTAAGACTCAAAATACTTGATTGTATGATAGTATGTAGCGTACAAGAACATTGTATAGAGGTCTATATTTTGCAGCGCTTTTTCACATAAGCATCATAGTTACATAGTTATAGTGAATAATTCAACCCAATTTCATCCCTATTTTGCAGCTTATAATTCTTTTGAAAACCGATTTAAACTGGTGAACCAGATGACCACTAATATCTTGAGAAGAATTGCTAAGACTGATTTTGTCCGCAGGGCCATTGAAGAGCAGGCAGACCTAAGCGCGTTCAAAGAGCGACCAACGGGCCGAATTATTTTTGGAATAACTGCCATGGGGTTCAGCTACATTATAGGCTGGCCCGCGGTAAGCCTGCTGGGAGCTATATCGATCTATCTGAATAAACCCCTGATAGTAATAGTTGGTGGTCCTTTGACATACGGATTATCACATTTGGTCTTTATCTTAGGGATGTATCTTGCGGGAGCCAGATATACAAAGATATTTATGCGTTGGGCGGCGAGGGTAACAATAGAGAAATTCTTAGGTAATACCGAATCGGAGACCTAAGTGTCGGGGAGTATTGTACCGGGGCAGGAATAGCGCATTTCAGTCCTTCATCTTGACAGTTTCTCCTCAATTATTTATATTTCCTGTAAACTAAAAAATAGATTAACTGGTGTCCATCCAGAAATGAGATAGTTTTTACAAGATCAAGGAAGACGAAAATTTTAACCACAGGAATACATTGGAGTATTTCGAGGATTAAAATTTGAGTCTGACGCTGAGATTGCGGAAAATAGCCAT
>CAZFSF010000088.1:0-12365 GCA_964522045.1 uncultured Desulfobacteraceae bacterium | reverse complement strand
ATTAGCACCTTATATCAATGAGTTAAGGTCAATTTTTATTGTATCATCGATCGATTTAGCGGAAATAGAGCAGGTAGAGGGCGGGTATGAAAGCGAGACTGTCCCCGGATTGAAGGTGGAAGTATCACCTTCACCTGACCCAAAATGCGAGCGCTGCTGGATCCATGATCCATCGGTAGGAGATGACCAAAACCATCCTAACACCTGTAAGCGATGCCGAAACGTCTTAAACGAAATTATGCATTGATAATCTGGCCTGCACTGCTTATTGTCGTATTAGATCAGGTATCAAAACTTTTCGTGATACGCGGTCTGAGTGTTCATGAATCAGTGCCTGTGATCGAGGGGTTTTTTGACCTTGTCCATGTGCGAAACAGGGGAATGGCCTTCGGATTCATGAATCGGGCCCATGCTGACTTCGGCGTTTGGTTACTTGTTTTCACCAGTATAATTGCCATTGCCCTGTTGTTGTTCTGGTTCTTCAGGCTCAAGGATGGCGGCACCCTCATCACCCTGGGTCTTTCACTTATCTTAGGCGGAGCTGTCGGCAATCTAATCGACCGGTTGAGATTTCGAGAGGTGGTCGATTTCCTCGATGTTTTCGTAGGTTCATATCACTGGCCTGCCTTTAACGTGGCTGATGCCGCAATAACAATAGGCACCTTTTTAATCGTAATAAGCCTTTTTTTTAAGCGTTAATCTCATGCACCCAGATCTCTTTTCCATAGGCCCTTTTACCCTTCACACATACGGCCTCTGTGTGGCCGTTGGTTTTTTAGTCGCACTCCTGGTTACGGCAAAGATCGGTAAATCCGAGGGGATAAAGCCTCAACAAACAATAGATATGGGGTTTTTGATAATCCTGGCCGCAATCATTGGATCGAGGGTCATGTATCTTCTCATGAATATCTCCTATTATATTGATCGGCCCTTGGATATGCTGAAGATATGGCAGGGGGGGCTTGTCTTTTCAGGTGGGATTATCTGTGTGCTCCTAACCGTCATTTGGTACACCAAAAAGCATCATCTTTCATTCTGGAAGGTAGCCGATCTGTGGGCGCCGGCAATGGCCATAGGCCAGGGCATCGGGCGGATCGGGTGCTTTATGGCCGGGTGCTGCTACGGCAGGCCTTCCGGATCTAAATGGGGCGTGGTGTTTACTGACCCCCATGCCCTGGCGCCGTTGAATATTTCTATCTATCCAACGCAGCTTTACTCCTCTCTAAGCGGGTTCATCATCTTCTTTGTTTTGATTCTGATGTACTCAAGAAAAAAGTTCGAGGGGCAGGTTTTTCTCTGGCTCCTGGTGCTTCACAGCACGGCCCGTCTCTTTGTAGAGCGTTTCAGGGGCGATGACCGGGGGATTTTATTAGGAAGCGATATGAGTATCACCCAACTCGTTACACTCCTGATCCTCATTGCCGCCATAGTCGCTCTGTTTATCTTTAAACGGAGACAAGCAAAAAAGTAGCGAGGCTCCGACTTTCTCATATACGCTACTTACTTCTTCTTGATATGGGCGATAGCCTTCGATATCCTTTCAACAACTTTTTCCCTGCCCAAGACCTCCATTACCTCAAAGATCCCGGGGCTGGTGGTCTTGCCTGTTAGGGCAACCCTGAGTGGTTGGGCAAGCTTTCCCAGCTTGATCTCCTTTTCCTCCAAAAAGCCGATAAATAGTTTTTCAATGGATTCCTGATTGAATTCAGGCATTGCTGCAAGTCTGTTATTCATATCTTCAAACAGTTTCACAACGCCCGGTTTTAAAAACTTGTCATCGCCCTTTTTCTCGTAGGTAATCTCATCGGTAAGACAGAAATGTGCTCCCTCAGCCATCTCAACAAGAGTCTTGCTCCTTACCTTAAGGATAGAGGCCACTTTTCTAACTTTGCCCACATCCAAATTTCTGAACCCCTGGTTTTCGATGAACGGTGTCAATCGCTCTGCTAAGAATTCATCAGAAGACTCACGGATATACCAGGCGTTAAGATCCGAAAGTTTGTCAGCGTTGAATACACCAGCGGCCTTTCCCACATGGTTCAGTGAAAACTTTTCGATCAAATCTTCCAAGGAGAATTTTTCCTGATCTCCGCAAGACCATCCGAGTCTGGCCAGGGCATTCAGTAAGGCATGGGGGAGATACCCCATATCCCTGTAGGCCAGGACCGACATGGCGCCGTGGCGTTTGCTGAGCCTTGTTTTGTCCGGGCCGAGGATCATGGGCAGGTGAGCGTATTCAGGGATCGGTTCTCCAAGGGCCTTGTAAATCAATATTTGCCTCGGCGTATTATTGACATGGTCATCTCCTCTGATGATATGTGTCATGCCAAGACTGATGTCATCGGCGACCACGGCAAGGTGATAGGTGGGGCTGCCATTTGACCGCCGGATAATAAGATCGTCTAATTCCTCGTTGTCAAAACGGATAGGGCCTTTTACCAGATCGGTAAATTGTGTGATTCCTGACAGCGGGCTCTTAAGCCTGACCACCGAACCTGGTGCCGGGCCAAGCCCCAGGTCCCGGCAGGTACCGTCGTATTTGGGTTTGAGCCCTTTGCTTCTCGCCTTTTCCCTCTGCCGCTCTAAATTTTCCGGCGAGCAATGGCAATGATAGGCCTCACCATCGGCTATAAGACGATCAACGACCTCATTATAAATATCGTATCTCCCGGACTGGAAATAGGGGCCTTCGTCCCAGGAGAGGCCAAGCCATTCCATTGATTCGAGGATTGCCCTCGTGGCCTCATCTGTGGATCTTTGCTCGTCCGTGTCCTCAATACGTAAAATAAACTTTCCCCCCTGCTGTTTTGAGAAAAGCCAGTTAAACAGGGCTGTCCTTGCCCCGCCGATATGAAGGTATCCTGTTGGGCTGGGTGGAAAGCGGGTTACAACTTTTTCGTTTGACATATATCAGACCTCTTTTTTCAGGTGTTCAAGGGTTCGATGAAAATAAATTTAGCCCGATCAATCATCTGTGGAATAAACCCAGTTGCAGCGGATTGGGATTACATGAGGGGAATCCAGCGTGGGGTGGAGAAGCTCATCTCTGAGGCTAAGCCAATTATAAGCAGGCCTGACCTTCCTGAGCTTCCCATCCTTCGGTGGTCTTGAATGGGTTGTATGGTTATAGGCCGCCTCCAAGATACCCAAGTAGTGACCCTTTCCAGGGTATAGGTAGTGGGTTTTTAGAAATTCAGGGGTGAGGTCGTGGTTCTTGGCTAAGGCAGTGATCTGTTTATCGTTAAACTGTATCAGAAAGGATTTCGAGACGCCTCGCTCAGAATACCTGTACATTATCCGCGACTCTGAGCTTGAGACAAACACGGTGGAAATAAAGCCCGACTTCCTCAAAAGCTGGGCGGCAATGAGTCCGGCTGTGCGCCTTCCTCCGACGGTATGGTGGCAACCATAGTATTCAAAGAGTTTATTCTGGAGGATACTCGCCGCCCTGTCCCCGTTTTCATATAAATTGTGCTGGATATATCTAAGCCTTTTTGATAAATCTTGGGCTGCATCAGCAATAGGCCAGTCGATTTTTACATGAAAATGGGTGAGGGAGTATCTGTTTTTCCTCTTGACGCTCGGGTCTTGTTGTATGAGCAGGGAATAATCGATATCTGATAAATCCTCGATAAAATCAAGGAACCCCGGGCTATCAAAATGACGAAGGTTTTGATGGAAGCGCTTGTATAGAGGAAAGCTGGGTAAGTATTGAAGATTTTTTTTGATCACACTGTTTTCGGGGAAAAACCGGATATAATTTTTTAGTTGACTGCTGAGCACTCCCTCGCAGATTATGACGAGAAAGGTGTTGAAAAATTCTGATTCCTTTTCCATTTTTTTTGATTTTGGTTTAAGTTCGCTCTTGTCAACAAAAACATATTCAACGCCTTTTTCTTGGTAATTGAAGAATGAATCTATGAGAGAGATCTTCATTAGCCGCCGTTCAAGTGAATCTCGCAATATTTCGTAGATTGAGCGTCTCAGCTTTCCATAATAACTAAGTTGTTCTCTGTATTTCCACATAGGTAGATTAGCCTCTAAACCACGCCGCCAACTTGAATAAATAAATCAAAACAGAGCTGATATTTTATTTAAGAATAGCAAAAAAGAGCCATAAGTGTCAAGAAAAAAAGGGAAAATTACAAGATGACAGCAATAAAATGACAACCTTACACCGAATGTTATTACCAAAAAACGCATAAACATATTGACAAAACAGCAATTTTTTATATACTTACCAATTTCGCTTTTAGATGCATAGAATACCCTTTAAACGTTCATAACACTATAAACCAATCTATTACGCCACCAGACGAGACAATGATGATTCAATTTCGTTCGGCGGGCGAAGAGGAGTTGAGCTAAGGTTATGGCTGTACCCAAAAAGAAGAAATCCAAGTCCAAACGGGGCTCACGGCGTGCCCACGATGCTATCCGGATGTCCAAAACTACCACCTGTCCGCAATGTCACGAACCTGTTTTGCCTCATCATATATGTCCCGAGTGCGGGACTTACAGGGGCAGGACTATAATCGAGACAGAAGAGGACTAATATGAATGTGGCCGTGGACGCCATGGGGGGAGATCATGCCCCGGAAATGGTGGTTCAAGGTGCGCTGGAAGCTGTTTCTGAGTTAGGCATTGATATTACCCTTGTTGGGAATGAGAGAACAGTAACAAGGGTGCTTAAAACCCGTCCAGCACACGGTCATATATCATTCCATCACTGCGAAGATGTGGTGGAGATGGATGAATCACCTCTAAAGGCCCTGAGAAAAAAAAAGGACGCCTCCATCAAAGTGGCCTTTGATCTTGTGAAAGATGGTTATGCCGATGCTGTAATCAGCGCTGGCAATTCCGGGGCCACTTTAGCCGCCGGTGTCCTTGCATTAGGTCGTATGGAAGGCGTAGAAAGGCCTGCTATTGCGGCTATTGTTCCCAGAGAGAGAGGTCGTGTTGTCCTGATAGACGTAGGCGCAAATGTGGACTGCAGACCCGCTCAGCTCTTTCAGTTTGGGGTTATGGCCCAGGCATTCTCCTGTGCATGTCTCGGGATGACAGATCCGAAGGTAGGTCTGTTGAATATTGGCGAGGAAGAAGGCAAGGGAAATGAGCAGGTCCGTTTCGCGCACGAGCTATTTGATAAAAGCGAGTTAAACTTTATCGGAAACGTTGAGGGGCGTGACATCCCCATGGGCGACGTTGATATTGTTGTGTGCGATGGTTTTGTAGGAAACGTAGTATTAAAACTGATAGAAGGAAACGTGGAGGTGATGGGGAGAGTCATTGAAAGAGAGCTGATGAGTTCTTTTTTCGGGCGGGTTGCATTGGCGTTGGGTCGTAAGCCAATTGACGGATTTAAGCGAAAACTGGATTACGAAGAGCAGGGCGGGGCGCCTCTGTTGGGGATAAACGGAGTCGGGGTGATCTGTCACGGGATTTCTTCAGCCAAGGCGATTAAGAATGCCATAAGTATGGCAGCACAATATGTAGATAGCAGGGTCCTCGAAAAGATGAGCCTTCAGTTGAAGGCTTCCAAAATAGGATAAGATCTCAGGGAAGAGGAAAAAACTATGGAAAATTTGAGTCCCAGGGTAGTTGTTATTACAGGGGGATCCAAAGGGATTGGTCGTGCCGTGGCCTACAGGTTTGCAGAAGAGAAGGGAAAGATCGTTCTTGCGCATTACGACGCAGACGATTCGGACTCACAGGAAACACTAAGAGTATTGGAAGGTAAGGGCGTTGAGGCAGAAGCCCACAAGATAGACGTATCTTCGTTTGAGGATATAGACCTGTTTTTCAGAGAAATCTTCGAAAAATTTCAGAAGGTTGACGTACTCGTGAATAACGCAGGAATTACAAGGGACACCCTTTTAATGCGGATGAGCGAAGAGGACTGGGATGGCGTGTTGAATGTAAATCTGAAGGGTGTATTTAATTGTACACGGGCGGTAGTCCGTCCCATGATAAAGGATAGGGCGGGATGTATTGTCAACATATCCTCTGTAGTAGGGCAAATAGGCAACCCGGGGCAGGCCAATTATTCTGCTTCCAAGGCCGGAGTGATTGCCTTAACCAAGACTACGGCTAAGGAGTTAGCAGGCAGGGGGATTAGGGTAAATGGGGTGGCGCCGGGATTTGTTGACACTGAAATGACGGCTGTCCTCTCCGACAAGGTAAAGGAGGGCTTTTTAGCTCAAATTCCTTTGGGAAGAATGGGAATGCCGGAAGAAGTGGCAGAGGCTGTCTACTGGCTCTGTTCTGATGCCGCAAGTTATATTACCGGGCAGATCGTTCATGTGAATGGTGGAATGTATATGTAGTAAAACTTAAAATTAGAGCTGCTTAGTTGAGATGTTATCCAGTTTCAAATAATCGGAAATTAATAAATTTCAGTCAGGGAGGTAATGGTTTATGTCAGATGTAGCGGATACAATCAAAAAGATTATATGTGAGCAGTTGGATGTGCCTGAAGAAGATGTGGTTCCCGAGGCTTCCTTTGTGGATGACTTAGGCGCTGATTCATTAGATCAGGTGGAGCTTATTATGGCGATGGAAGAGGAATTTGATGTATCTATCCCGGACGAAGATGCTGAAAATATAGGGACTGTTCAGGATGCAATAGACTATGTCCAGAAGGCAATTGCATAATGATCTTTGATGCTGACCTCTTTAGAACCTAACTGAAACCGCTGGGCCTGTACTATGAGCTATCTTGTACCGTCAAGGGCGGTTTCTAAATCTGACATATGAGGGAGCAATGAGATGACGAGAAGGGTTGTGGTTACAGGCTTAGGGATGGTTACCCCTTTGGGGACCGGGGTTGAGAAGAATTGGGACGCAGCATGCTCCGGTACATCAGGGATTGGGCCTATTACCAAGTTTGATACTACAGGCCTTGCATCCCGGATCGCCGGTGAAGTCAAGGATTTCAGATCTCAGGACTTCATGGATAAACAGCAGATCCGGCGCTTTGATATATTCATCCATTATGCCGTTGCTTCGGCAAGGATGGCCATGGAGGATTCAGGACTTAAGATCAATGATAAGAACGCCCATAAAGTCGGCTGTATCACCGGTTCCGGATTGGGCGGGCTCGGAATGTTAGAGCATTTCCATTCTGTTCTTATGGAAAAGGGCCCAAGACGAATCAGCCCATTTTTTATTCCGGGGATTATTGCCAACATGGCGCCTGGACAGATTGCCATTGAATTTAGCGCCAAGGGACCCAACCTGTCCATTGAAACAGCATGCGCGGCCAGTACTCACGCCGTTGGAGAGGCCTTCAGGTTGATCCGGGATGGCATTTCAGACGCAATGATAACCGGGGGCGCCGAAGCAGTAATAACGCCACTGGCCCTTGGCGGCTTCTGCTCCATGCGCGCCCTTTCCACAAGGAACGACGCACCGGAAAAGGCGTCAAGGCCCTTTGATCTGGATCGAGATGGCTTTATTATAGGCGAAGGCGCAGGGATACTGATTTTAGAGGAGCTGGAATGTGCCCTTGAGAGAGGTGCCAGTATCTATGGGGAGGTGATAGGCTATGGACTGTCAGGCGATGCCTACCACGTATCAGCTCCAGAGCCTGAGGGTGAAGGGGCGGCTCAATGTATGAAGGGAGCGCTCGATTTTGCTGGACTTATACCTGAAGATATAGATTACATAAACGCCCATGGCACATCGACTAAGCTGAACGATCTTTCGGAAAACAAGGCGATCAAATCCGTGTTTGGAGACCACGCCTATAAACTGAGCATAAGCTCTACAAAGTCTGTTACCGGTCATCTCCTTGGTGGAGCCGGGGGTGTTGAGTCGATCTTCACATTGCTCACAATAAAGAACGGAATAATTCCCCCCACAATGAATTATGAAACACCTGACCCGGACTGCGATCTGGATTACGTCCCCAATACAGCGAGAAAGGGCAAGGTCCGGACGGCCATGTCCAACTCCTTCGGGTTCGGCGGCACCAACGCCACTCTGATTTTCAGGAAATATGAAGCAAATTGACTAGTATCGATCCATAAATGACTATTTTCCGCAATCTCAGTGTCAGACTCAAATTTTAATCCTCGAAATACTGCAATGTATTCCTGTGGTTAATCCCGCCATCGGCGGGATCGTCTTCCTTGATCTTGCAAAAATTATCTCATTTCTGGATGAACACTAACTAAGGAGAAATTGAGGGATTGTGAATTCCCGAATTGAGGAATTGAAGGTGTTAAGTGTGTTCCCAATTTAAGAATTATGGAAAGAAACATTACATTTAATCCCCCGAATCTCTAAATTTCCAAAGCCCTTAAATTGGATAACATGAAGATCATAATCGGTTCAGATCATGGTGGATTTGATTTAAAGCAGGCTTGCAAGGCCCACCTTGAAGGTTTACCCCAGTGGGAACTCACAGATGCTGGGGTATTCAACCGGGATCCGGAAGATTATCCCAAGATTGCCCACAAGGTAGCACAAGGAGTGGCCGAAGATAAATACCAGTGTGGTATCCTGATTTGCGGGACCGGCCTTGGTATGGGAATCGTGGCTAACCGTTATAAAGGGGTCCGGGCGGGTGTCTGTCATAACCTTTTCACAGCCCGATTGAGCCGGCAGCACAATGATGCCAATATCCTGGTTATGGGAGGACGGGTAATCGGAGTGGGTATTGCGCTGGAAATGGTGGATCTTTTCTTAGAGACCCCTTTTGATGGGGGACGGCATGAGTTGAGGATAAATCAAATTGACTGAAAAAGGATTTTGGAACCAGCAAAAAAGCCTGCAGAGACTGGACCCTGAGGTCTATGAAGCGATTTTTGCTGAGACAGAGAGAGAAAAACGCAGCCTTGTTATGATCGCGTCCGAGAACTATGCCAGTCGAGCCGTAATAGAGGCACAGGCCAATGTGATGACCAACAAATACGCCGAAGGTTACCCTGGTGCCCGATACTACGGAGGTTGCGAGTTTGTTGATAAAGCGGAAAGATTAGCCGTTGACAGGGTTAAGCGTTTGTTCGGCTCTGAGCACGCGAACGTTCAGCCTCATTCCGGGTCCCAGGCCAACATGGCTGTTTACCTGGCCTTTTTAGATCCTGGGGACTCAATTATGGGCATGGATCTTTCCCACGGCGGTCACCTGACACACGGGAGTCCTGTGAGCTTCTCAGGTAAGCTTTTCAAACCTATTTTCTATAGGTTAGACCCAACAACTCAACAAATAGATTATGATCAGGTAAGAACGTTAGCAAAAAAGTACAGGCCCAAGATCATTGTTGCCGGTGCCAGTGCCTATCCAAGACTCATCGATTTTTCTGTATTTGCAGATATTGCCCATGAAAACGGGGCATATCTCATGGCCGACATGGCACATATTGCAGGGCTGGTTGCGGTTGGCCTGCACCCTTCTCCTGTTGGAAACGCCGATTTCATAACCTCTACTACTCACAAGACCCTGAGAGGCCCGAGAGGCGGCTTTATATTATCATCAGAACAGTATTCGGGAAAATTGGATAAAGGGGTTTTCCCCGGCATACAGGGGGGGCCGCTCATGCACATTATTGCGGCCAAGGCAGTTGCGTTTGGGGAAGCGCTTGGGCATGAATTCACGGATTATCAGAAGCAGGTCCTTGTTAACGCAAGGGTGCTTGCGGATGAGATCCTCAGTTACGGTTTTGATCTGGTTTCGGGAGGTACAGATAACCATTTGATCTTGATAGACCTGACCACAAAAGGGATAACCGGCCTTGATGCAGAGCGTCTCCTCGGGAACGCGGGTATTGTTGCAAACAAGAATAGCATTCCCTTTGACAAGAGGGGACCCAAGGTAACGAGTGGCCTTAGATTAGGCACGCCTGCCCTGACAACACGAGGGATAAAAGAGGCTGAGATAAAACAGATAGCGGTGTTAATCAGAGACGTACTGGAAAACCCGGACTCTGCCGACACCTTGAAACGAACCAGGGGCGTTGTTGCCGACCTGTGTGACAGCTTTCCGATCTATTCTTGATAAAGCCGCAAAAAGGCACAAAATTCACAAAAAATGAAAAGGGTTATAAGGCAGGCAAATTTGATTTCGGACTTTTACCTCGGTGGATACCATAATCGGTGGATACCATAACTTTAAGCATTTTAGCCACTTTAAACTTTAGGCACTTCTTATGCCCAGACCTTCCTGGAATGAATACTTTATCTCCATAACCGAGCTGGTGGCCAATAGATCCACATGCTTACGGCGTCACGTAGGCGCTGTTTTAGTAAAGGAAAAAAGGATTCTGGCTACCGGTTATAACGGAGCGCCCACAGGACTAAAACACTGTGAAGAAGTTGGGTGTCTCCGAGAGAATGCCTCTATTCCTTCCGGCACGAGGCATGAACTCTGCCGGGGATTGCACGCAGAGCAAAACGCCATTATACAGGCAGCCTATCACGGTATCCCTATTGGAGGATCTACACTGTATTGCACAAACAAGCCCTGCGTCATATGCACAAAAATGCTTATAAATGCAGGGATTAAGAATGTTTTCTATATCGATGGTTACGATGATCCTTTAGCTGACGAAATGTTGGCTGAGGCAGGTATCCAGATTGTGAGGTTTGCCTTATGATATGTCCGTATTGCACTAAGATTGACAACAAAGTGATTGATTCCAGGCTAAGCAAGGATGCGAGGACTATTAGACGGAGACGGGAATGCCTTGGGTGCGGGAGAAGATTTACCACCTACGAGAAACTGGAAGATATTCTCCCGATGGTGGTCAAGAAAGATGGGAGGCGTGAGCCATTCAATCGAGAGAAGATCATAGGCGGAATTCGTAATGCGTGCCAGAAACTCCCGGTAAGCGAGGCTAGGATACAAGAATTTGCAGACTCCCTTGAGTCCTATTTCCAGGATTTAGGTAAAAAGGAGATAGGCAGCTCAGAAATCGGGGAAAGGGTCATAAATAAACTGAAAGAATGGAACGAGGTGGCCTATGTCCGGTTCGCATCTGTATACAGACAATTCAAGGATATCAATGAGTTCATGTCAGAATTGGAAGAGATACTTAAGGCCAAGCAAGAAAGGGAGGATAATTAGGAAACGGATTGAATGACATCGATGTTAAATTCATGAAGCAGGCCTTGCGAGAAGCACGAAAAGGTCTGGGCCGGACCTCACCCAACCCTGCTGTTGGGGCGGTGATTGTCAGAAGAGGTGAGATAGTCGCAAGGGGCTATCACAAGAGGGCAGGGCTCCCACATGCAGAGGCTGAAGCCTTGAACAAATTAGGTAAAATCTCTCCTGGAGACTGCCTCTATGTGACATTAGAACCCTGCAATCATCTTGGAAGAACACCTCCCTGCACCCACGCCATTCTGAAGAGCGGGATCAAGAAAGTGATAATCGGCATGAAAGATCCCAACCCGATGGTTTCAGGGGGTGGCTGTGAATTTCTGAAGGAACATGGCATAGAAGTTGTTACCAATGTCATGGAAACCGAGTGTCGCAGACTCAACGAGGACTTCTTGAAGTTTGTCGCATCGGGCCGACCCTTTGTGATCGCCAAGTCGGCATTGACCATGGATGGATGGATTGCCACATCCTCCGGTCACTCCCAATGGGTTACTAACGATAAATCAAGGCAGTTTGTTCACCTTTTAAGAGACAGGGTAGATGCTGTGATGGTGGGGATTGGAACGGTCCTTGCGGATGACCCATCTTTGACTGCTCGTCTCCCAAAGGGAAAGGGAAGCGATCCCCTGCGAATTATCGTTGACACACACCTCAGGACCCCGCTCAGTGCAAAGGTAATGACGCATCATTCTACCGCTGGCACCCTGATTGTAACATGCGAAGGTGCAAGGTTAGATGATGAGGAAGGATTTCGGGCTAACGGTGTATCTACGCTTGTATGCCCTACCAGGACCGGTAAGATAGACTTGGGTGCCTTGATGTCTAAATTAGGAGAGAGGTCCATTACGAGTCTGTTAGTGGAAGGAGGTGCATCCATCACAGGGAGTATGCTCCGAGAGATGCTTATCGATAAATTCTATATCTTCAAGGCGCCAAAGCTCCTTGGAGGAGATGACGGCATCCCGATGTGCGCCGGTTTTGGTGCTAAAAGGATGGATGAATGTGTGATCTTGAAAGAGATCAAAATCAGGCGATTTGGAGATGATATCCTCGTAAGAGGTTATCCGGTCTATCAGGAACGCTTGAGATAAGCCGTTAGTTGTTGATCTTCGCCGAACCCGTTAACTCTGAACCTCTGAGCGGTTACACCGTTTATATGAGACCTTTGAAAAATGCTCAATTTCGTTCAAGATCAAGGCGCGTGAGGATTTTAACCACAGGAATATATTGAATATTTCGAGGATTTAAATCCGAATGCAAC
>CAZFSF010000087.1:5328-12387 GCA_964522045.1 uncultured Desulfobacteraceae bacterium | reverse complement strand
TTGATGATAAAGGATGGTGTTTTTCGGTTTGCCAATAGACTGTAGGTTTTCTTTGCGGCTTTGCGCCTTTGCGTGAGACCTTTTTTGTTCCGGTTTATTCGGGTTAGGAGGAAAGCAGGGATGGGTGAATTCGTCTACTCCAACGTAGAGAGGGAGATGGAGGTCTATGGATATGATTCCGTGGTCAAGAGCCACTGCCGTATGTGCCATGGTGGTTGCGGTGTCCTCGTCTACACCAAAGACGGTAAGGTGGCTAAGATTGCGGGAGACCCCGATTGTCCCATAAATCATGGCACCGTCTGCAGCAAGGGGATAGCATCTGCGCAGTTGGCGTATCATCCTGATCGGTTGACTTACCCTGTCAAAAGGATCGGTTCGAAAGGGAGCGGGAAATGGGAGCGGATCTCCTGGGATGAAGCATTGGATACCATTGCAGAACGGATATCGAACTTCAAGGAAGAGTTCGGGGCCGAATCGGTTGTGATGGGTTATGGTACGGGTCGGGAAAACGAGGCAGTGATTTACAGATTTGCCAATCTGTTAGGCTCTCCCAATGTTCTCACTGCGGGTCATTTCTGTTATGGCCCTCGTATTGCCACGAGTATTATTACCTGCGGAACAAACCCGATTGTAGACTATGAGAATAACCCCAAGTGCATCATGGTGTGGGGAAATAATCTTGTGATTAGTAATCCGGACTGCTATAAGGGTGAGCCTTTTTCCCTCAGCCTGGATGCGGGAGCAAAATTGATTGCAGTTGACCCGAGACTCACTCGAATTGCCGCCCGGGCTGACGTCTGGTTGCAACTGAGGCCCGGAACTGACACTGCCCTGGCACTGGGAATGCTCAATGTGATCATCAATGAAGGGCTTTATGACAAAGAATTCGTGGAAAAACATGTCCATGGGTGGGACCCCTTTGTCAAGAGGGTCAATGAATATCCGCTGGACAGGGTGGAAAATATAACCTGGGTCCCTCAGGAGAAGATCAGAGAGGCTGCCAGACTCTTTGCGACTACCAAACCCGCGGCTATCCAATGGGGCGTGGCCATTGAGCAGCAGATCAACTGCGCAGACAATAACCGCACCCTCATGGCCCTCATGGGAATTACCGGGAATGTAGATGTCCCCGGGGGACAGGTGTTGTTTCAGCCTCCAAAAATCAGGAACGTGGGGCATTTCGGGGCACACAGGATGCTTCCCGATACCCAGCGCGAAAAGCGTCTCGGGGGTGATCGATTTCGGCTGGGGGGCAACTTCGCAATCATCAACCCAAAATGTGTATGGGACGCCATATTAGAAGAAAAGCCCTATCCGGTAAAGATGCTGTTCTTTATAAGCTCAAATCCCGTCATGACCCGGGGAAACGCGCGGGAGGTTTACAATGCCCTTGAAAAGGTGAAATTCATGGCGGTTTCCGACTTTTTTATGACACCGACCGCCGAACTTGCAGATATTGTTTTGCCGGCCGCCACCTGGCTTGAGATGGATTACATCGGAGATTTCTGGAAACGGCATGGATATATCCTCCCCAGACGAAAAGTTATACAGGTGGGCGAATGCCGATCCGATCATGAGATGCTCAATGATTTGGCCCATCGTGTAGGTCAGGGGGAACACTGGTGGGACAATTTCGAGCAGGCCTTGGACTGGATTTTGGAACCGATGGGGATAACGTGGAATGATTTTAAAGAGCAGGAATACATCAGGGGGGACATGAGGTACGAAAAATACAAGACAAATGGTTTTTCCACCCCCACGAGGAAGTTTGAGCTCTATTCAACGCTGCTCAAAAGCTGGGGTTACGACCCTCTCCCCCAGTATCGAGAACCCCCGGAAGGTCCAAACAGCACACCTGAGCTTTACAAAGAATATCCCTATATCCTTATTACAGGAGCAAGGTCTCCGGGCTTTTTCCATACGGAAAACCGTCAGGTTCCATGGTTAAGGGAACTCCACAGGTATCCTGTTGTGGAAATCCATCCCGACACCGCTGAAGCAGAAGGAATCAAACCGGGGGACTGGATTGTAATCGAGTCTCCCCGCGGTAAGGTGAGACAGCGGGCAAAGTTATTTGCCGGCATGGATCCGAGAGTTGTATCGGCACAGCATGCCTGGTGGTTTCCGGAAAAGAAAGGTCCCGGTCACGGTTGGGATGAATCAAATATCAATATTTTGACGGACAATTCCTATGAATCGTGTGATCCCGCAATGGGCGCCACCCACGTACGGACACTCCTGTGTAAAATATATCCCGAGAAGAAAAATGGAGGCGATTTATGAAACAGTATGCCCTGATCATCGACCATGAATTGTGCTGGGGGTGCAAGGCCTGTGAAGTAGCCTGCAAACAGGAAAACAGGGCAGCGGATGGTATCAGGCTCATTTCTGTATTGGAAGAGGGGCCCAAGATGATTGATGGGAAATTGGATTTTGTGTTCAGGGTTAATGTCTGCCGGCACTGTGATGATCCCCCCTGCCTGGATGCCTGTCCCGAGGAAACGATCGACAAGAGAGAAGATGGAATTGTAGTCATAAACTACGAGAAATGCTCTGGATGTGAGGCTTGTATAGAGGCATGTCCCTACGATGCTATCACCCTTGATGAGGATAAGGGCGTTGCTCAGAAGTGTAACCTCTGTCATCACCGGATTGATAATGGACTCATCCCTGCCTGTGCCGATAATGTCTGTCTCGCCCATTGCATCTATTTTGGAGATCCGAAAGAGATCCCGTAGCCGTTCACGGCTTGAAACTTGAACTTGAAAAATAGAAATTGGGGACAAGACACTCTGAATGCCTAAGGGATGAGGCCTTATCAATTTTTCTTCCTTTTTGGTTCAAATCGTACTATAGAACTTCAGCTAAATAATTTCACTGCGTTATCGGTCGGAATCCTCGACGACGTACTAATTTGTACGACTTGCTCGGATTCCTCTCTCTGGCCTTGTGAAATTAATTATCTGAAAACCTATATATCCTCCAACTGACAAAATTACACGTTACTTAATCAGAAAGTAAGCATATGAAATGAAGGATCAACTCCTGTGCCCCAACTGCGGGAAGGTGGTAGAGAAATACCGAAATCCTTTTCCCACAGTTGATATTATTATTGAAACCTGTTTTGTCCATTTCCGAGAGGATGAAGAATCTTCCGTCCCTACTAAGAACAGGGTATCAGGGATAGATTCCTGCAACAGGAATATTATACCTCCCCAGGAGATTGGTGAAGGTAAAGAGAAAGCCGGCATAGTCCTGATAAAGAGAAAAAATCCGCCCTTTGGATGGGCGCTTCCGGGTGGCTTTGTAGATTATGGGGAAAGCCTTGAATCTGCCGCGAAGCGAGAAGCAGAAGAAGAAACCTCTATGAAGGTGGAACTCCTATATCAGTTGGGGGCCTATTCAGATCCATCAAGGGACCCGAGACACCATACCATTTCTGTGGTCTTCGTTGGCCGGGCAACAGGCATGCCAAAGGCCGCTGACGACGCCATAGATGTCGGTGTTTTTGACCGTCACTCCCTGCCTAACCTCATGGCCTTTGATCATAAAGAAATCCTCAGAGATTATTTTAAGAGATGTTACCCAAAAGGCTAAGGTCCATTCTTGTTCCACTGTTTCTACTCCTCCTTTTTTTCATAGGATCTATTTTACTTCTTAATTCCCTTATACAGAGGCCTTCGGTTCAGCACTATCTGATCGGGCAGGTATCTAAGGTTGTTGGATATGAAATCAATTCGGGCCCAATAGAATTTAGTTTTTGGGAAGGCATAGGGATCAGCGCCCGCGATTTTAAGGTCAAATTACCCGGGGGTTATAATAATATTGCCGCCGCGAGGATCATGTTTAGGCTTGATCTACGGGAATTGATAAGGGGGAACATCCTTCCTACTGGACTTACCCTTATCGATCCTAAGATTGAATTTGCCATGAAAGAGGGCTGGCGCATTTCAAAACTTAGTGGGGGCGTTTTTCTTGAAGCAATGCCACTCAAGGCACTGGCGGGAATTCCTTCTGTCACATTAATAGGAGCCCAGGTTTCTGTAAAAGATATGCCATTCAAGATTATGGATCTTTCTCTTTATCTATCCCGCAGGAGCAACGATCCTATTGAGCTTGATGTTGAATTGAATGGAAAGATCGATTACAGGAAGGAAGAAATCCCGTTTTCAGCAAAAGGGGGTATCACGCAGGATGAAAGGGGAGGGGGCTCAGCCGAAGTAACGCTCCGGGCAAGCGAGATCCCCCTTTCACGCATCAGTTGGCCTGAGTCTTTTCCTGTGAAGAGGGGGATAGCCGGAATAGAGCTGACAGCAAATGGGTCACTTGACGGGACTTTCTGGGCAAAGGGAAATGTCACCGTCAAAGATCTTGAGTTCATGATTATCGATAACGGTGACAAGAAATCCTTTGCCTTTGATAAACTCGACCTTCCTTTTCATACCTTCTACTCTGGATCGAAGTTATATATCCCTTCCTTTCAGATGAAGGTTGCTGACTTTACTTTAAATGCCGACTCAACACTCGATTTAAAGGATAAATCAAATCCTTATTTAGAGATCAACGTCAATAGCCCCGCTATGTCGCTTAAAACTTTTAAGAAGCTCTTCCCATCCTCGCTTCTCCCTCAATGGGTTGAGACCGATCTTTTTCCCATATTTTTCGGGGGTGATGTTCGTGTTGATCTCTTTTCACTCAAAGGGACACTTAACCAGATTAAAAATCTGGATAGGGCAAAAAACGCCGGTGCCCTGTTATTACAACTCACCTGCAACGGGCTTACGGCTTTTAAGGATGACGGCGGCGTGCCCGTGGACGGGGTCTCGGGGAATCTAAAAATTGAGAAAGGAGCCATCCGTGTTTCAAATGTTAATGCACATTTCAGGGATTCCGAAATAAGCGACGGCACACTCTATCTTAGTAGCCTTTATGTTGATGTCCCAACAATTCGTGTCACTGTTGATGGGTCTTTCGATCTTGCAGATCTCGTACTACAAAGGGGTTTAAGCCTTGTCCCTGATGAGGTGCGGCAGCAGCTTCAAGGATTTCAGTCTGTTAGCGGGAAGATGAATGCCAACGTCGAAATAGGGCATGAGGCCAAATGGAACTATCCCAAGATCCTGAAAGGGCGGTTCAAATTCAAAAATTGTGCAGTAAGAAATAAGGACTTGGTTTTTCCCGTAATATTGGAAGAAGGTAGTTTAACAATTGATGAAGAAGAACGGAAACTGTTTATAGCAGAGGGTAAGTGGGGCAAGTCCAAGATCCTGAGTTCCGGTGTGATAGGGGCCTCCTGGAAAACAGGCGAGGCCCACCTTCTTCTTAAGGGAGATATGGATGAACTAATGGGGCATTTTTTCCCTGATCTCAACTCATCCATTAGGTTTAAGAACCAGATCCCGTCTTTGATCACCCTCTCGAATAAGGGAGGTGCGTGGGCCTTTCGCGGAACCTTTGATTTGAAGAAGACGTCCCTCGAAACAGAATCAATGACTATAGATCCTTTCGGGGACGAGGGGATGGTCCTTTTCAGCGGGAAACTCCAGCCGGGAGAGAAATTCTATCTCACGAATTTGAAATGCAATCTCGGTGAATCATCCTTTGAATTGGCCGGTTCTTACGACCTGCGAGGCAAAGATCTCTTCGATTTCAAGGTGTCAAGCAAGAAGATTCTGTTAGAGGATTTAGGCGTTCGTTTTAAGAGGGGAAATCTCAGGGGGAGGGGGGCTCTCGAGTTTGATACCACCATAAAGGCCTCACAATCAAGACCGATGATGACAGAGGTGACAGGGGAGGCAAGGGCACGAGACCTCTTTTTTTCTGCAAGCGCTTTTCCACATCCAGTTGAAAATTGCAGCTTCGGGCTGAAATTCCAAGGGAAAGATCTCTTTATAGACTTCCTTAACCTTAAATTGGGCAAAAGTCCTTTCCATGCCAAGGGTGAACTTAGGGGATGGGATGGAATGCGAGGGGCTCTGACCATCAAATCAGATTATTTAGACCTCTCCGATCTGATATCTCCTGAGTTTTTCAATAATTTCAATCCCGCTGCCAGCGGGACTGATTCCCCCGCTTTTTCGGGTCCCAACGAAGATCGAACCCAGACCGGATGGCGCGAAGGTGCAAGTCGATTTATGAAAAAGTCAGATATACAATTGGACATAACTGCCCCGAACGGTCAATGGGAAGGGTTCAGATATGGCCCGTTCAGGGTAGAATGTGCCTTACGGTCGGGCGATCTTTACATCAGTAGATCCAGTGTGGAAGCGGAACATGGGAAATTGATGTTAAGAGGACACGTGAAGAAGGGAAAAAGCCGTGAGATGCTTTTCTCCAGCTATATCGATTTGACCAAACAGCCCTTGAAGGAACTTCCTCAATCTGTTGAATTTGTCAAGTCACGTGCTGAGGGTATGTTGACAATGGAGGCCCTGCTTTTCGCAAAAGGGAGCAACAAGAAAGACTTGATGTCAAGCCTCACCGGGAGCATTAATATTGTAATCGAGGATGGGGTTTTGAAAAAATCTCACGTTTTTATTAAGGTAATGGACTTTTTGAGCCTGCGGGGGCTCTTTGTTAAAAGGCCGCCAGGCCTTTCAAAGGGGGGGCTCTATTTTGAGAGTATTGGCGGGAATATTGATTTGGAGGAAGGGGTCGCAAAGACAGAGGATATCTCCATGCAGAGTCCGGTATTCAACGCCGTAGTAATGGGGGAGGCCAACCTTTGCACTGAGAAGGTGAACGCAGAATTGGGGATACAACCCTTAGGGACTGTAGATTCATTGGTCAGCAAACTCCCCATCATCGGGTACCTGTTAACCGGAGATAACGAAGCGCTCTATGTGGATTATTATAAGGTAGAGGGACCGTTATCTGACCCTGATGTGCGATATATACCCTTAAAAAGCTTAGGGAACAGTTCTATCGGTTTTGTCAAACGGCTGTTTCTCTCCCCTAAACGGTTGTTTAAAAGTATTTCAGAGGCTGCTGACGACTTTGAATGGAGGGGGCTTCCTCTTCCGGATGAGGAATTCAAACCTGAAAATGATATGGGGGGCT
>CAZFSF010000087.1:3532-5228 GCA_964522045.1 uncultured Desulfobacteraceae bacterium | reverse complement strand
AGGGGGCTTCCTCTTCCGGATGAGGAATTCAAACCTGAAAATGATATGGGGGGCTAAAACCCATTGATAATTGATTCCGCGATGCGCGGAATTGAATATTTGTGGAATCGCTTTGCTCAGTTTTTCAATTAGCGTTCAGCTTGTGACCCCTCAATTTCGCCATCTAAGAGATCGCGAAGGACTGGCCTTAGGTAAATCTGACTCAGATCAAAACATTTGAGGGCCTTGACTAACGTTCTCACTTTATCCGCAGTGGCAGCCCTCTGATTGATGATGATGACCTGTTTATCCCTGATTCGACACATTCCCCCCGAAGAGAGAGGATTGTCACCCTCCATGGACTCGTAACGGATCTCAACCCCGAGGTTATGGGCCAGTGCCTCAAGATGCCCCAAAGTGGCCGTCTCATCCAAGGTACACCCCTGTAGGATTGCAGATTGGCTATTGATTATTGTTAACCGAGCCGCTTCATGTCCTCCACCAGGGTACGAACAGCGTCGGCAGAGTGTTCAAGGGCCTCTTTCTCAGAATCGGTGAGTTCAATTTCAATAATCTCTTCCACACCGTTTTCTCCAAGTTTGACCGGAACCCCAATAAAAAGATCATTTATGCCGTACTCTCCATTCAGACAGACAGCGCATGGAAGAATCTTCTTCTTGTCCTTAAGAATAGCTTCGGCCATCTCAACGGCTGCAGATGCGGGTGCATAGTAGGCGCTCCCGGTTTTGAGAAGACCCACGATCTCCGCGCCCCCGGTTCTTGTCCTTTCCACAAGGGCATCTATCCTCTCCTTAGAAATCAGCTCCGTTATCGGAATACCGGCCACTGTAGAGTACCGGGGAAGGGGAACCATTGTGTCGCCATGGCCTCCTAATACAAAGGCATGGGTGTTTTCCACCGACACATCTAATTCCATTGCAATAAAGGCACGGAAACGGGCCGAATCCAAGACGCCTGCCATCCCGATGACCCTGTTCTTGGGGAATCCGCTGACCTCGTAGGCCACATGGCACATGGCATCTAAGGGGTTGCTCACAATAATCAAGGTCGCATCCGGGGCAACTGCTGCCACTTCCTTTGTCACAGAGCCCATAATCCCAACATTGGTGGAGAGGAGGTCATCCCGGCTCATCCCCGGCTTCCTGGGGATTCCCGCCGTGATGATAATAATATCCGAGTCTTTGGCCTGGCTATAGTCTCCGGTGACACCGATTATCTTCGCGTCATGTTTCTCAACGGGCGCCGCCTCAGTTAAATCAAGGGCCTTTCCTGCAGGTACCCCTTCAAGGACGTCTATCAGAACCACGTCGGCTAATTCCTTTTCTGCGAGGCGCATGGCAGCGGTGGCTCCAACATTCCCGGCTCCAATTACAGTTGCTTTTTTTCTCATTTTGATACTCCTTTCTATTTGTTGAGTTTTGTTGATAGTGTAGAATAACTTATGTAAAAGTCAAGATTTTATATGGCATTTTTTTTGGAATATACAGGAATCTACGACATCTCCACGCTACTGTTAATGATTACTCCAAAGGATGCAGGCCTTTTTTCCCCGGGAATTCTCCTAAAAAACGATTTTGTTTTAAGGGCTAAAGTGTTATGAATCAAAGAATTGGTTCAATCATCTATTGCAGGAATCTTGGCTAAGGAGGTAGGTCTGTGCCACTTGATGAGCTTCTCCCAAAAGCGGTCAAACTAT
>CAZFSF010000087.1:0-3432 GCA_964522045.1 uncultured Desulfobacteraceae bacterium | reverse complement strand
TAAGGAGGTAGGTCTGTGCCACTTGATGAGCTTCTCCCAAAAGCGGTCAAACTATATGCTGAAAAGGAAGCAGTAGTCTGCGGTCACATCAGGATGGACTATCGCGGTTTTGCCGGGAGGGTCTGGAGACTTTCCCAGGGCCTGATCAGCCTGGGCCTTAATAGGAACGACAGGGTTGCAATCATCCATGAGAATTCTCATGAATTTCTCGAGGCGTACTTTGCAGCGGCCCATCTCGGGGCAATTTTAGTCCCGCTTAATTTCAGGCTGTCGGCGAAAGAGATTGCAATGATTCTTAATGACAGCGGATCTCGTATACTCATTTCTCAAGGCGCCTTCCGTGCCAAGGTTAACGATATTTCCCAGTCAGTTCCTACAATTGAAAAGGTAATCTGGACTCAGGCGGACTTTGATCCATCAGGCTCCAAAGAGATGGAGTATGAATCGCTTTTATCAGACCAAACAGGGGAACCGCCATCCTGTCAGGTAATCAAGGATGATGATGTGGCCCAACTATACTATACCAGTGGAACCACGGGTCGGCCCAAGGGCGTAATGCTGACCCACAAGAATGTGAAGAGCCATGCATTGGGCACCATCGCCGAGCTCCAACTCACTGACGGTGATCACTGGTTTCACGTGGCTCCGCTCTTTCATCTCGCTGATGCCTGGGCCACATTTGCTATCACCTGGGTAGGTGGCAAACATGTGATTTTACCCTCATTTGACGCAGGTGAGGCCCTCAGAATGATTGAGGAGGAGAAGATCACCATCTCAAATCTTATTCCTACCATGCTTAATATGATGGTCAATCATCCTGATTCGGGCAATTTTGATTATTCCAGCCTCCGGGTCCTGTTAAGCGGGGGCGCACCCATAGCCCCGGAGACAGTCCGGAAGATTATCGAGGCCTTTAAGTGCGACTATATCCAGACATACGGCATGACTGAAACCAGTCCCTATCTAACCCTCTCTATTTTGAAGGAATACCTCAAGGACCTCCCCTGGGAAGAACAGCTCAGGTTCAAGGCAAAGACCGGGCGAGAGTTCGTGAATGTGACCCTCAGGGTGGTGGATGATAAGGGAAATGACGTGACTGAAGACGACCAGCAGGTGGGAGAAATCATTGTGAAGGGAGACACTGTCACGCCCGGTTACTGGAACCTGCCCGAGGAAACTAACATGGCTATCCGGGATGGATGGCTTTACACCGGGGATCTTGCTGTTATTGACCGTGAAAAATATGTCAATATCGTGGACCGGAAAAAGGATATGATTCTGACTGGAGGTGAAAATGTTTACTCCACTGAGGTGGAAAATGTCCTTTACAGGCACAAACATATCTTAGAGGCAGCTGTCTTCGGGGTGCCGGACCCCCACTGGGGGGAGGCGGTAAAGGCCTGCGTGGTATTGAAGGAGGGTTGCGAGGTGACGGAAGAGGAGGTTATCTTATTCTGTAAAAAGGATCTGGCCCATTTCAAGGCCCCCAAAAGCGTGGATTTTCTGGAAGCCCTCCCCAAAACAGGGTCCGGTAAGATCTACAAGAAAGGTCTTCGGGATCCTTACCTTGAAAAGGAGTAAAAGAATGGCGCACGCTTTTTACACCCCAACGCCCCTGCCCGAAGAAGTTCGAGAGAGATTTGGCACGGAAGAGTTTCAATGTTGCCAAAGGGTTTTCTCACATCCTTTTCCGTGCAAAACACAAGGGCTCGCTTGATCGAATTCGGGTGGAACGTCACTTTTCTAAAATAGTGTTTTTTGAAGCCACTTTTTGAAAACAATATCCTGAATCAGATAATTTCCGTTTTTTACAATAATCTCTTTTCGCAAAAGGCTTGACAGAGCTTTAGTAACCGATGAACCTGTTTTTAGATTGACCGACTTTAAAGAATCGGCAGTAAAGAGATTGGTTCCATTATTTAGCAGGATCAGTTTTAGGGTCTTTTTTTGATTCATACTAAGAGATTCCCACAGTACCGCATTTTCCAGACCCCTTTTTTCCATAATATCGCTTTCCAACCTATCGATAATTTGAAGAGAAAACCCCTCTTTGAAAGGTTCATCCCAGAGATGAAACAGGAAGTTCTGGATATACATTGGATGGTTCTCAAATCTTGCAACGATTTCTTCTATGAATTGGTCGGGGAGATAAACATTCTTCCGGTTGAACAAATCCCTGATCCACGAGATGTAATGCCTTGTTTCAATTTTATCTAAAGGAAAACTCTCTGCCAATTTATAAAACGCGCGCTTATTGGAGTTAAACATTTCAGTTATCAGGTGTTGCTGACTACCTGAAAAGATATAACAGATATTCGAGTGCTGCTGAATAAACGAGCGCAGCCTTTTTTCAAAGCCCTCTTCAGTATAGTTGGCAGTTTCCTGGAATTCATCAAGGGCAATAACCAGTTTACGGTTTTGCGAGTATCTTGAAAGAATGGTCATCAGTTCTTCCAGAACCGTTTTTTCATTCACTGCCTCAAAAGATGGTGAGACAGAAGTGCCACCGGTTGCCGGATCTATACTCAGATTGAGCCTGATGTTTCTTAGGGCCTTGCTCACGGACTTCAGTAGCCGTTCAAAATTGGATTCCAGTTGATTTAGGCCCTGAAAAGTCCTGATGATAAAATCCTTTTCAGATATCGTTCCGTACAACTCGATATGCATCATGCCAATATTGAGTTTTTTCTTATTGATTTCACGAAAAACTTGTCTGATTAATGAGCTTTTTCCATATCTCCTGTGTGAAAACAAAAGGACATTCTGAGACCCTTTTATATATTGTTGCAATTCAGACAGTTCTTTCCGGCGGTTGCAAAAGGACTCTCCGGTAACATAGTTGCTGTATGCGAATGGATTTTCCAAATTTTACCCCATGGTTAATTCTATTTAGCGTATTTATTATTACACCTCAAGGCGTAACCTATTTGGTGTATAATTTAGTACATATTAAGTGAACTGTCAAGGGCGCATTACGAAAGCCACCAGTTCCAATAGGGCATGGGGCTTTGCCGGAGTTATCCGATTCCTTTTGGAGCCTTTTGATGCCCGGCATCTTCTCGGCCTCTTTGCTGATCTTGATGCCGTCTCCGCCCAGTCACAGGCGAGAAAAACCCGCCCTTTCTTATTGTCTTTTTCCTCTTTATTTTCAGTTTAATTTACAGTATTTCTTGTCGGGTTCCCTTACAATCTCTTTCCCGGAGATGGAAAATGCCCGACACATCCCCTGTCTACAAGCCCCGAAAGCCACAGGAATCCCAATACTACCAGTGTATAGGAGACAATTTTGAAAATCTGGAACAGGTCTATGACGATCAGTTCGCAAAGAAATACGGTTTTTTCCGGCCCTACATCAAACAGGTCATCTACCGCTACCTGGACTTCGACGCCCTGGAATGGATTGCCGCCATGGCCTCCCATGTCCCAAACAAG
>CAZFSF010000086.1:0-12441 GCA_964522045.1 uncultured Desulfobacteraceae bacterium | reverse complement strand
TCAGGGGATGAATGCGCCCAGGACCGGGTGGAGGTCATGTCTGAAATACCGGTGGTCTCGGCAGGGTTTGGTTCCGTGGCGGGCCTCGGGGCACTCTACATGGTCCAGAGTCATTTCTCTGTTATGGTGAGAGAAAAGGCCCATGTCTTTGTCGGAGGCCCCCCCTTGGTCAAATCGGCCTTTGGGGGGGATATGACCAAGGAGGAATTGGGCGGGTACAGGCTTCACACGCGTCTGACAGGCGTGGTGGACAATGACGCGGTTGATGAAGGGGACGCCTTAGATCAGGTCAGGAAATTTTTGTCCTACCTCCCTTCAAATGTATGGGAAATGCCCGAACAGCGGCATGCTGATCATGACACTCCGGAGCGACGGGAAGCGGAACTCCTTTCCATTATCCCCAGAGACAACCGCAAGCCCTATGATATGAGAAAAATATTGAGCCTTGTTCTGGACAATGGATCCATTTTTGAGATCGGAAAATACCAGGGCCGATCCCAGATAACCTCCTTGGCCCGTCTGAACGGCTATCCCGTGGGCGTATTGGCCAACGACCCCAACTTCTTAGGCGGCTCTTTCAACTATGATGTTGCGGAAAAGTTTCAACGCTTTATCGACATGTGCGACACCTTTCATCTTCCCATCGTCAACCTTTCGGATCAGCCTGGGTTTACCGTCGGAAAACAGAGTGAGGAGCACGGGACCATTCGAAAGGGTGTGAGGGCAAGCTTTGCCATCATCCAGGCAACCATTCCCATGGCCGTGATATACTTGCGCAAATGCTTTGGAGTAGCCGGAGGCGCCCAAAAGAGCGGCATACGCCTGAGCTGGCGGTATGCCTGGCCTTCAGCCGTGTGGGGCAATATCCCGGTGGAGGGGGGCGTCTACGCGGCCCACAAAAGGGAAATCGAGTCAGCAGAAGATCCCAAGACCTACCTCGAGGAACTACAGGAAACCTACCGGGCCATCGCATCCCCTTTCCGGACGGCTGAGGCCTTCGGCATAGAAGATATCATTGACCCGAGAGATACCAGATCCCTCTTATGTGAGTGGGTGGAAATGGCCTACAATGTTGAAAGCAAAAACCTCGGTCCCAAAAAGAGGGGGATGCGGTGCTGATTCTTGAAGGCCCTCTCTTGCCGGCTCCCGGCACCATCAAACGCCTCAGATTCCTCATTCAATCTGACGTCCCAAAATTGATTTTACTGGTGCCTGGGACGAGAATCGAACTCGTACGGAGATTAAACTCCGAGGGATTTAAAAATCCCTTGTCCATTCTCACAATTCCCTTTGATACATTCTCCAAAAGTGTTTATTGGGAAGGAACAAACCAAAAACAGGAAACAAAGAAACAGGATACTTCTGTTCATTTTCCATTCCTCCATTCGTCATAATAGACACACATTTTCGAGATACTCATTTTGACTTATTTCTACTTTGGTTTCTTGTCATCCTTTTCATAAGTTTGATTGTCTTATCAAGTGTCTCTATTGATGACAGAATGATGTCCTTTTGTTTATCAAGTATTTGCATAAGGGAATCGACTGTGATGTAATAAATTTGTTTATTGATAAGAGTTAAATCAATTTGTAATAGTTCCTGAATAAATATAAGTCTGTTCATAATCATCCTGTTTTGATGATATCGTAGTCTATATGTCATACTAAAAAATGTAATCATATCAGATGACCACAATAACTCATCTTTGATATTACCAAATTTGGAATATATATCATAACCCGTGTATTTAGTTGATTTAATTGTCTTCATAAGGTCGTTGTTATTAACCCTCATCATACTATTATTACTAATTAAGTCGTTCTTATATTTCATTAACAATTTATAGTCATTATTGGAATACGACACACTTGAAAAACAGAAGACAGATAACAAACCGAACACAAATATAAAAGATATCTTTGTCATGTTTCTCCTTAAATCATAACGGGATATTTGGCTATTCAAGATAAAGAGGTAAATGGTATTCTGTTGAATGAGATGTGAGGTTATTTCTTAACAAATTTTCCATTTCTGAATTCACCTACATATCTTCCACCACCAGGACGGGTATAAGTTCCTTGTCCGTGGAAATGACCATCCTTGAATCCACCTACATATTTATCACCATTAAAAAAGGTGTAAGTTCCTTGTCCATCTTTTTTATTATCCTTCCATTCACCTACATATTTTGAACCATCAGGATAGGTATAGGTTCCTTGTCCACATTGTTTACCATCCTTCCATTCACCTACATATTTTGAACTATTAGGATAGGTCAAAGTTCCTTGTCCATTAGGTGAACTATCCTTCCATTCACCTACATATTTTGAACTATCAGGAAAGGTTTGTGTTCCTTGTCCATATTTTTTACCATCCTTCCATTCACCAACATATTTTGAACCATCAGGATAGGTATAAGTTCCTTCTCCATTGGGTGAACCATCCTTGAATTCACCTACATATTTTTCACCATCAGAAATGGTGAAAGTTCCTTCTCCATTCTTACAATCCCCCTTGATACATTCTCCAAAAGTATTTATTGGGAAGGAACAAACCAAAAACAAGAAACAAAGAAACAGGATACTCTTTTTCATTTTACATTCCTCCAATTCACCACAAGATTTTATATAACTCAATTATACTCAATTTTTAAAAGAGATTTGTCTATTCTATGAATTATAAAGGAACAAGAAAAAGTGTGTCAAGGGTGTGTTATGAACAATTTCAATGACATAAAAAAAGGGGATTCAGAAGTAAACCTCTGAATCCCTTGATATTACTGGTGCCTGGGACGAGAATCGAACTCGTACAGAGGCTAAGCTCCGAGGGATTTTAAGTCCCTTGCGTCTACCAATTCCGCCACCCAGGCCGATGCTCAATACTTATATTCCAGGTTAAGGGTTGTCAAGGGATTATTCTGTACGGACACTACCTCAAATAAATGGGATTTGAAAAAATCCAGGGTCGCAGGCCAAAAAAGGGTAAGTGACGGTAAACCTCCACGCGGTAAACGCCTCTCTCATCCACCTCATGGGAGGCGCTCGTGCCTCTCCACCTTTTGAGGACTGCTCCATCCCTCAAGAGCCTGATTTCCCCTCTGTCCGGGGTCTCAATAAAAAGGGTGCCCCGTTTAAAAGTGGCCTCTTCTCCCATTGTCAGGTTAGATCCATTTTCTGGGATAAAAGAGAATCTGAACCCAACTCCCGGAGCAACTCTTTCATTGGCTATGAAGAGCCGTCCCTGCTTCAGCGCGCCGTATATCTGGTCCCTGGCCTCATTAAATTGTCCCGATAGATTCCCTTCCAAAAGGAGATGCACATTAATGGAGTTCAAAGTATAGTTGTATGGAAGGGGGATGAAATGCAATACACTCCACTTGAATAATGACCCGTGTGCATCAGATCCCCCTATGGCAGTGACCTTTCTTTGACGGCATTGCCGGTCCCAGAAGGAAAGGGTTTTTTGACTGGGCCCCCGAAGGGTAAAGGCCTTGAAGAGGAGAAAAAACAGGCCGGTCAAGGGGCTTGTGATCCGCTCTTTCCATCGAGAAGAGAAGTTCCAGATGCAGACGCCTGTATACCCGGTCACGGACAGATCATTCCAGGTATAGGCAATCGAATTTTCCCTGAAAGGCATCCCTCTTTCAAAGGGATGAGCGATAAAGCCGAAACCCCCTTTCCGGTTCACAAGGTCAATGACACCCTGGGGACTCAAACCCTCGTTTCTTACCATCTCAGGCAAATTGAAGGCGAGATAGTGGTGGTATCTCCTCCCTATTTCCAGGCCCATGAGGACTATCAAACCATCATAATCACCCTCATCTTCAAGATGAAGAGAGTCCGTCATATAGTTGTGATCATTGATGATAATAAAATCAAGCCCTGCCGTTTTTGCTGCTTGGGCAATCTCACGCACAGACCCTCCCCCGTCTGAGTAGCGGGAATGGATATGGAGATTACCGACATATTCGAATGGCCTGTCAGGTCTGTTGTTGTTCATCTATTCATATTCCCGCAGGGCATTTAGACCGATCTTCATTGGCTTGAATATTGATAGGTCAATAATGACAACAACTGCTGAAAAGGACAAGACGATAAAGAGCCATTCTATTGGAGAAATAACGCTCCCCCTCACCTGAGACATGAAGAGCATATAGACTGGACCGGCTTCAAGAATAATGATCAAACCGATAAACAGAGAGCTTATAATCATATACAGGAACCCGCCGAAACCTGTTGAAACCTGTCCGATATTCTCATGATTAAATTTAGGGTAAATTGCGCCGAGTCCGATTCCCAATGCCACGATCCCGAAGACCATAAAACCGATGGTTACTGAAGATAGGATCATCATGAACATGGTCACGTCAAGGAGGTAATTGGTGGCCACAATCAGAATCTCGGCTAAGATGAGCATGGGAAAGACGAAGGAGATATATTTTCCCCACAGGTATCTCTTGAGCCTCAGGGGAGATGAACGAATGATCCAGTATGCCTCGCCTTCACCGCTCACTGCCGTAAAAACAAAACGGGTGCAAAGGGCTGAAAGGACAAACCCGGCCAACCCCATATTAAGGAAGGCTAATTCATTTTGGAGGAAATCCAAACGAATAGGGCTCTTATCTAAAGGCAATACACTGAAATTGTACAGGTAAACTACTATGAGGGCACCCAACAACAGCAATTGAGACCACTGGGTATTATCCCTGAAAAAGACCCGGATGTCCTTGCTGATAATTGGGGACAGATCCTTACCAAAGGGCTTTGAGACAGACATGATCATCAGATCAAGGAGCCTCTTTCCCCCTGCGCGTCTTTTTTTCGCCTCCTGGGATTTGGAAAATCCGTCAAAATAGATGAAGTGGGCGATCCAGACATTGATAACCACTGCCGACGCGGCCGTAGCCCATATGAGAAGGATTTCAATCCCGCTTTCAGCGGGACGCCCCTCAGACATATTCAAATTAGCCCAGAGTGTCTCCGTGATCCAGTGGGTGGGGAGAAAGGGGGAATCCGGCACCTTCAGGGCGCTCACATACTGTGCGACGCTGAAAAAGGCCTCAGGGTTGACCAGCCTCTCCGGTCGGAGAAATCGAAAGAGGAGATAGAGCGCCACAACCATAAATATTGACAGGAGAAGGATAATGTCCTTTGTCCGCTGAGCCGGAAAGATATGAACAAGAACCATGGTCAAAAGGATTCCTATGCATGAAGCGATAACCGCCATTGCTATATTCATGTGAAGGAGAGAGAAATAGAAACCAAGGCCCGGTTCATACACATATCCGTAGGCTAAGAAAATAGGCAGCGCAAAAATAATGACCATCCACGAGCTGTCTACAAACGTATAAAGAGACCTGGATATAAAAAGCTCCTCCACGGACACAGGAGTTGAATGGCAGAGTTCAAGGTCTTTTGAGAGGTAGAGATTGGAAAGTGCGGTGATAATATTACTGAAAATCAGCATCGAAAAAAAGGTGAGCAGCACCATTGAGAGGAGCTGTCGCGCTAAGAGATCGCCGATCATCTCAACAGACTGGAAGTAGATCAGGACACGAGATGAAAGAAAAAACATCCCTCCACAAAAGGCGAACCCCAACCCGCCCATGATCAGCACCCTCTTTTTTCCCGGATTTCCCGAACGGATTAGCTGGTTTCTAAAACCGAGGAGCCTGGGCTTAATAAGAAGAAAAAGGCCCTGCATCTATTACCTCTCTTGTGTCAGCCGCAGAAATATATCTTCTAAGTTCCCGTCCGTCCCTGCCTGTTCTCTCAGTTCTCCTGCCGTCCCACGGGCAATGATTCTGCCTACCTGAATAATGGCGATCTCGTCACATACCTCTTCGGCAACCGCTAAGGAATGTGTGGATATAAAGAGGGTTGTCCCTATTTCAGCCTGTTCCCTGAATATATCCTTGACAAGTTTTGCCCCCTTGGGGTCCAGCCCCACCATCGGCTCGTCTACAATAAGGACCTTTGGCTGGTGAATTAGGGCCGCGCACATTATCAGACGCTGTTTCATACCGTGGGAATAGCTTTCGATCAATTCCTCCTCCCAGTGTCTCAGCTCAAAAAGCCCTAAGAGATCCCCGATCCTCCGGTTCAACAAGGATGTGTCATCAAGGCCGTAGAGACCTGCCACAAAATGGAGAAACTCCAGACCTGTCAGTTTTTCATACATGAAGGGCCTGTCAGGGATAAACCCGACACATTGTTTAGCAGCGGAGGGCTCCTTGGCAAGATCGTGACCGTTAATTATGATTTGTCCTTCCGTGGGTTTAAGGACCCCGGCCATCATCTTGATGGTCGTTGTCTTTCCAGCGCCATTCGGTCCCAAAAATCCGAAGCAAAGCCCCTTTTTTATCTCCAAGTTGATCCGATCAACAGCCCTAAGACCCCTATAAACTTTAGTTAAATTAATCAGTTTGATCATATCCATAATCCACTATATTCAATTTGAGTTTGCCTATGAGTGCAATAATCTCTGTCTGTCTTTCCAGGCCTCCGTGTACCAGTTTAATATGGGTTGCGTCGGTCGGCATCTGATTGAGGGTTGCATCCATGGATATCCATCCGCCGAGATAGGCCTCTGTCCACGCATGATAAAAAAACCGGCCATTGGCGTATACAAGACCAACGCACTCACGGGCCGGTATCTTAGCGGCCCGCAAGAGGGCCGTAAGCAGCACGGCATGCTCATTACAGTCTCCCACTCTCGTCTTCAAAACTTCCACGGCGCTCGGAACACTAATCACAGGTCTCTTTTCAACGTTATTATAAACCCACCCCAACAGTTTTTTGGACACGGCAACAGGATCTCTTTGGTCCCCAACAATCTCCCTGGCCTTTTCCACCATACGCTTGTCATCACTCTGGATGTTGAATTCAGGTCTCAGATAAGGCTTCATCTCTCCTGATAGATCGGGGAAGGGCACTTCGTATGGGGCTTTCAGCGGTCTCTTCTCCCTGGTAATCTTTAGAATCCCGTCCCGGAAATGCTGTCTCCCCCGGTTCAAGACGTCAGTAGCAAAATGGGTATCTCTTAGACCCTCAACTTCAAGCCTCAGGGAGGTCAATTTATCAGCGTCTATCAATTTTCGTTTTACATCTATGGAGGCCATTTCGTAAAAATCATAAACCTTTCCACCCTCAAGATTCCGGGGGGCGGTTGCAGCATTGGACCTGACGAGAGTAAGCCCCATAAAACCCTTCTCCTTCAATACATCTCCTTTTTCATTAAGCCAGAATATCAGATTCTGGCCCCACATCTCCGTCTCCAAGCGATATGTGCTGTACTTCAGGCGATTTATGACGAGAGGCTCTTTTGCAGCAACCTTTATAACCACCGGCTTTTGCGTCATGGTTGATGGATCAAATAAGAAAAATTTGAATGATTCTCCTACCACCAATGGGCGGCTCTTAAAAAACTGCGATATCCCCGAACCGATCACCGGTGGACCTGACAGGCTTATCGTGTGGGTCTTTTTTCTCTTCCCCTCGCCAACCTCTATCTGCATGCGCCGGTCTTCAACTTTGCCCGAGACCCGGAAGTTGACAACCCCGGAATCAATCTTGAGCATAAAACTCTTCAACAAAAACCCCTGATCCACAATAGAACGCGTGGAGGTGCGCATCAGGCTTGCCTGGCCCATGAGGTTGAAGTTTAGTACGATCTCTTCATATATGAGATAGTCTTTCCCTAAGGGACTTATCCGTGTCGTTGAATAACCGATCTTCTGATCCTTAAGATAGATTTCCATCCAGTCATCCTTGACATTTTTGATAGATATATTTGTAGATGTAATTTCAAGGTGTTTTGTATCATTTTTAAAGTAGTTTTTTTTGATCAACAGGCCAATCATCACCACCCACAAAAGAATAACACCCCCCCCTATGAGGTTAAAAAGCTGTCTTTTTTTTATTCTGTTCACGGTCTGCAGCCTGTGTTCGATCGAATCCCGCGCATCGCGGGACCGCATTATCAACTTAGGGAGCCTAAAAATTCAACCTGATATGGTGCGCTAAATGAATGGATAATTTGGTTGGATGGGATTCTATATCGATGATTTGCGAATTCAGGAAAAAAATTGACACCCATGTAAAAAGTCGGAAAGCACCCGTTATCGTCATTCCCGCGAAAGCGGGAATCCAGTAAAATCAATCAGTTCTGGACTCCCGCTTTCGCGGGAGTGACGGCCTTGGAGACTTTTTACATGGGCGTCAAAGTTACATCTTATATTTTCCAAAATCTTCCTGGTTAAGGCTCTCCAAAATCTCCTGCCACTTCTTTCCCTTCTCTGATTTGTCCTGAGGTTCGGCCTTCAGGTCTATCTGGCTGGATTTGCTGATTACCTCCTCGGCCACAAAAATAGGCGTTTTCAGCCTGAGGGAAAGCGCAATCGCATCGCTTGGCCTGGCGTCAATCGACATTTCCTTGCCGTTGAATTTGAAATGAATAAGGGCATAATAGGTGTTGTCCTTGAGATCGCAAACCTCGATTCTGCTGACCTCGATATTGACCATTTCCATCATATTTTTAAGCAAATCATGGGTCATTGGCCTGGAAAACCTAACGCCTTCCAGTTCACTGGCAATGGCAGTGGCCTCTAACAATCCTATCCATATCGGTAGTGTTCCGTCACCATCGACTTCCTTGAGGATTACGATGGGACTGTTAGTTATGGGGTCCACGGTTAGCCCGGATATGACCATAGGCGTAAACATAGTTTCCTCCCTCGATTTATCAGAACAGATACTCAACGGTTCTTCTAACTATTCTTAACCATACTATCGCTTTTGTCAACAGGAGTTCTTGTTCGCAATTTATGGATGGACACTCCTTGGGAATTGCCCTGATGATTTGTTACTTGCCAGAATTGACGCGTGGTTGTAAAATCTGATAAGCTGATATTTAAGCAAGATAGAGATAAATCGTCCAAGGAATAGCGTCATGCCTGAAAAAAAAGCCTTTTACCCCTTCATACTTGATCATAAGCCTCGAATTTTCTTGAACTGGATACTGTACAAGCTCTTTAAGCGTGTTCAGTTCAATGAAGATATGACTGAGGCGCTTAAACGGATGCACCGGGATGGAACAGTTGTCTATGCCATCAAATATAGAGGGCACTTAGATTATCTCCTGTACCATTACCGCTTCCGAAAGAGCCGTCTTCCCTATCCCAAAATCGCCTTTGACCTGAACATGTCACTGGTGTTGCCTCTGGGACAGCTTTTCAAGATCCTTAAATTTCATATAGCCTTCCTTTTCAAGCACCACAGCCTGCCGGATCCTTATAGGACCGGCTTTTATGAAGAGGCCATTGAGCAGGGAACGCCCTCCCTTGTCTGTCTTGTGGATCCCAAAGAATTTACCAGACGCTATATCCATGCCAAAAAGGATCCTCTTCAACTCCTCCTCGAAACACAGAAAAAGATGGAGCGACCTATCTATCTGATCCCCCAGCTTGTCCTTTATAAGAAGACCCCTGAGAAGGACCATCCGAGTCTGTTTGACATATTTTTCGGATTCAAAGACAAACCGGGTGTCCTAAGAAAGATCATACTCTTTTTCAGGCACAATCGCCGCGCCTTTATCGATTTTGGAGAGCAGCTCAATTTGAAGAGCTATCTCGAAGGCCAGGCTACTGTGCGACCCTTGGAAGAAATGGCCATGGAACTAAGGCATATGCTCCTTGAAAGCATAGATCAGCAAAAAAGAGTTATCTTAGGGCCTGTTATTAAATCGAGACAGCAATTTAAGGAAAAAGTGCTTAAAGACCCAACTGTTATCCAGACTATTGAAAACAGATCGTCAAGAAATAATATCCGGTTGAAGCAGGTCAGGAAAGAGGCTTCTAAATACTTTGACGAAATTGCGGCAGATTATAATATCGCCTACGTCCAATTCGCCAACATCGTGTTAACCTGGCTCTGGAAAAAGCTGTTTCAGGGAATTGATGTCAAATCGGAGGAACTGGCCAAGGTGAGGGAATGCTCCAGAAAAGGCCCTGTTGTCTATGTCCCTTCCCACAAGAGTCACATCGACTATCTGGTCCTCAATCAGCTCCTATACCAGTACCACATGCATGTCCCCAGAATTGCAGCGGGCAAGAATCTTGACTTTTGGCCGGTTGGACCTTTTTTCAGGAAATCAGGTGCATTTTTCATCCGCCGGACTTTCAAAGGAGCTACGCTTTATGCGGCCGTTTTCGTCAGATATATGAAGGCCCTCCTCGAAGAAAGGCATCCGTTAGAGTTCTTTATTGAAGGGGGACGAAGCAGGAGCGGCAAACTGGTCCTCCCGAAAATCGGGTTTCTCTCTATCCTGGTTCAGGCCTTCAGAGAAGGGTATTGTGATGACCTCGTGTTCGTCCCCGCTTCCATTACTTATGACCGAGTCTTAGAAGAAAGATCATACTTAAAGGAACTCGGAGGAGGAGAAAAAGAAAAGGAGGGTCTCCGGCAGGTTGTCGGTACCAGGCGTTTTTTTAAAAAAAAGTATGGAAAAATCTACATCCGGTTCGGCCAGCCTCTCTTGCTAAAGGAATACTTGGCCCAAAACGAGGAATCGTCAGGCGGGACACAGAAGCGTCTGGCCTTTGATCTGATACGCGCCATTAACCGGGTGAGCCTGGTAACGCCTATGGCGCTCTTATCAACTGCCATTCTGACCAAGCATCGTCGAGGTTTTACTCCTTCCGAAGTGACTGATACGGCTGGAACACTCTTAGCTTTTCTTGAGAAGTACCGGTTACCCACTGCCACGTCCCTTGAACAATGTGATAAGGCAATAGGAAAAAGCCTGGATGTCCTCATCAAGAGCAATGTGGTAAAGGCTTTAGAGGACGCAGAAGGGGCAGAGACCTTTTATTATGTGGATGAAGAAAAAAAGCGCGAACTCGAATATTATAAGAACAGTAGTATTCATTGCTTTCTGTCTCACGCCTTTGTCGCCCTCTCCCTGCTGACCGGGAAAGGGGAGATAAAGCCCGGTAAAGATATCCTGAAGGACTACGATTTCGTCAAAAAGCTTTTCAGGTATGAGTTTATTTATGATGCAGAGACCACTTCGCAGGAAGAGATCGACGAGGTCACCGCCTATTTCACAGATCTGTTATTTATTATTAGGGCCGATGCCGATGACGGATACCGGCTTACAAAACTTGGTTTTGATAATCTCCCCAACTGGGCGGCCTTAATAAAGACATATCTCGAATCCTACTGGATAGCCACGCGGTCAATTATCGCTAAGGAAAAAGGAGGGAGGAAGCGATCGGATCCCTTGAAGAATATGAATTATTTGGGGCAAAAATATCACAAATTAGGTGTTATAGAGCACTTGGAAGCGGTCTCCCAGCTCAGCTTCAAGAATGCCATTCGCGTTGTAAACGAAGATGTCTTGACGGGTGCTGAAAAATCAGAAGAAGACCGTAGCCGGGCCAGAGACAAATTGTCAAAATTCAGCCAGCAATTGTACGACCTGTCCCACTATAAGAAATAAGGAGAAGTCATGAAGGATAAGGAAAGCCCGGAATGTGCAAAATGTTCCATAAAGGATCGAATTTGCCTTGTGGAGGATGGAAAGGGACCGAAGTCCTGTCCCACTGAAAACTACAGGGAGATCATTAAAGAGGCTACCAAGGAGTACGAAAGACCCGAAATTCACGAATTCGCCAGGATGGCATCGATTCAGGAATCCGAATGCTACTCCAATAGAGGTATTCGGCCCTATGTATTTCATCCTGTCAAACCGAGGGTCCAGGAGATCTGTGAATTTGCAGAGAAAATGGGATATCATAAGTTAGGCATCGCCTTTTGCGCGGGTCTCTATTCGGAGGCAAAGGCGCTCACAAAGATCTTAGAGGCGCAGGGCTTCGAGGTTGTCTCTGTGGTGTGCAAGGCCGGCGCCACACCCAAGGAGACCATCGGGATCAAGGAGGAGGAAAAGATACAGATCGGGCAGTTCGAGTCCATGTGCAGCCCCGTTGTCCAGGCAACTATCCTTAACCGGGAAAAAACCGATTTCAATATCCTGGTCGGACTCTGTGTCGGCCACGACTCTCTCTTCTTTAAATACAGCGAGGCCTTCACAACGGTATTGGTTGCAAAGGACCGCGTCCTTGGCCACAATCCGGCCGCAGCCCTGTATACCTCCGGCAGCTATTATGCCCGGATGCTCCGTAAGGGGTTTTGACAGAGGTTCCGGTTTACAGGTTCGGAGATTCCGGTTCAAACGCGGCTCGTCCGAATGGTCCCTGGCAAGCTCCCGTTCTCTCTTATTGTTGCCTTATTCTGACCATTGCGCCATTTTCCGCATGAAAACCGGGCTGCAGCTTTACTGTCGGGGCCAGGCTCGCTCGATCAAGAACCCTTTCACTATCTTGATACAAGTTGAATGTCATCCACCTTGCCGTTACCTCGGAGTGCAAAAGCGTTTACTTCG
>CAZFSF010000085.1:0-12514 GCA_964522045.1 uncultured Desulfobacteraceae bacterium | reverse complement strand
CCTTACTGCCTACTCCCTACTGTTTACCGCCCTCTCACACGTTGATCTTCTGGATGCGGAGATCGGTCTTGATCCGTTGTTCCCTGCCATCTTCATAGGTAATTTTGGTATCCATATGAACAACGTCCGCATCAGAATAGAGGGCATCCACAATATCCTTATACCGATTCCCCACAAATGCCCGTCTCAGTTTGGAGGTCCTAGTCAGTTCTTCATCATCCGCGTCAAACACCTTGTAAAGATTGATAAATTTCTTGATCTTGGCCGGTCCCGGCAGGTCCTTATTGGCCTCTTCAATCTGTTTCTGGACCAGGTCATAGACCTCCGGATCCTGGGACAATTCCGGATAGCTGGTGTAGTTGATCTTCTTGTCATCAGCCCACTTTCCCACCACGGCATAATCGATGCACATCACGGCGGTTACGTAGTCTCTTTTATCGCCTATGGCCCAAACCTCCCGGACAAAGGGGCTGAACTTCAATCGGGTCTCAAGATATTGGGGCGAAAAAGGTCTTCCGTCATTGAGGGTCATGACATCCTTGGAACGGTCAAACACCACCAGATGACCATCTTCATCAATAAACCCCCGGTCACCTGAATATAGCCATCCGTCCACCAGGGTCTTTGCGGTGGCCTCATCATTCTTGTAGTACCCGATGAACACTGAAGGGCTTTTTGTGAGAATCTCGCCCTCTTCCGCGATCTTGACCTCTGTTTCAGGGATCGGCGTCCCCACGGTATCATACTTGATATCGCCGTCTCTGTGGACGACAGAAATACCGGCCACCTCTGTCTGGCCGTATATCTGTTTGAGATTAACACCGAGGGCGTGAAAAAATTTGAAATGATCCGGTCCCATGGCTGCCCCGCCCGTGTAACAGTGTCTGAGCCTGGACAGGCCTAAGTGGTCCTTCAGCTTTTTCTGCATGGTGATGGAGGCGATCCAGTTCAGAAACTTCAATTGCAGGGGAACCGGTTTCTTTTCAAACTTAAGACCCGCGGCCTTATAGCCCACCTTGGTGGCAAGTTCGTAGATCTTTCTTTTAATCCAGGTGGAATCTATATATTTCACCTGGACCTGGCGGGTCATCCCTTCATAGAGCCGGGGCGGTGCAAACATCACATGGGGACCGATCTCCCGGATATTCTCCTGGGCCGTGTCCGGCTCCTCGGGGAAATTGAGGGTATATCCCATCTGAAGACCGCACGATATGGACATCATCTGCTCCCCGATCCAGGCAAAGGGGAGATAAGAGACAAAATCGTCGGTGTCATAGCAAGGGTCAACGGCCATGAGGTTTTTCCCCATGGTGAGCATATTCCAGTGGGTCAGGAGCGCGCCCTTGGGAAGCGCCGTGGTTCCGGAGGTGTAAAAGAGGAGGCAGACATCGTCGCCATGCCCCTCATTGATCATTTTTTCAAAGAGGTCCGGCTCCTTTTTCTCAAGCTCCTTTCCGAGTTCCTGAACCTTTTTTATGCTGATGAGATACTCCTGATGGTAATTCCTCATCCCTTTGGGGTCATCCCATAGTATCGTTTGCAGCTTAGGGCAATCATCTTTGATAGAGAGGCCCTTATCGGTCTCCTCCTGGGTCTCACCCACAAAGAACTTGGAGTCGGAGTGGTCAATAATATATTTGACCTCATCCATCATACAGTCCTGGAACAACCACACACCGACCCCGCCGGCACACATGGCGGCCATCTCTGCCCAGAGTCCCTCGGGCCGATTGTCCCCGATCATGGCCACCTTATCCCCGCGCTTTAACCCGAGACTGACCATACCGAGACTGAGGTATTTCACGTTGTCATAATAATCCTGCCAGGTAAAAGGGATCCATATGCCAAACTCTTTCTCCCGCATGGCCACCTTATTTTTTCCGTACTTCCTGCACTGTTTAAGAAAGAGTTTGGGAATCGTGAGGTCCTTGGTGATCTCTATCCCGGATCCGTTCATTTCTTGTTCTACCTCCTTGTGGAATACAAATCCTCTTCACCCAAATAAGCCTTTACCACTTCCGGATTCGCCTGGACCTCCTCGGGAGTCCCATCCATAATCTGGTTGCCGAAGTTCAAGACATTCACGTTGTGGGATATATCCATGACCACACCCATATCGTGCTCAACTAAGACGCAGGTGACCTTCCAGCGCTTCTCTTCATTTATGTCGAGGATAAAACGGGCCATGTCCTCCACCTCTTCCAGGTTCAACCCGGCTAATGGCTCATCTAAAAGGATGAGTTCCGGATTGAGCGCTAATGCCCGGCCAAGTTCAACGCGCTTCTGGAGACCATAGGGAAGCATGTGAGCCGGTTTGTCCCTGATGCTTTCAATCTCTAAGAGATCGATAATCTCCTCCTCAATAAACTTCCTGGACGTAATCTCTTCGGCCTTTGTCTTCCCCACATAAATAGACCCGCTTACGATCCCACTCTTGAGATGTATATGTCTTCCCAACCGGATGTTGTCGAGGACCGTCATCCCCCCGAAAAGCTCCAACTTCTGAAATGTCCTGGAAATCCCTAATTCTGCACGCCTGTATGGTCTTAGCCCGTTGACCTTTTGGCCTTTGAAGAAAATATTCCCCTTCTGAGGCCGGTAAAGCCCATTGATACAGTTCATCATGACTGTCTTGCCTGCGCCGTTCGGGCCGATAATCGAGTGAATTTCACCCTTCCTCACCTCCAGGCTGACACCGGCCAAGGCGGCCACCTTACCAAAAGACATGTGGACATCTTCCAGCTTAAGAATTATGTCGCCTTCTTTGAGTTCCCCCCCCTGAACCATATCACGGGCCTCCATTTTGCGCTATATTATTGTTTTTTCATGGTATTACAGACAAACTCAGTGAAATCTGATGGCATAAAGACTCTGCGAAGACTGAATGGTGATTCAACTTTTGTCTCACGCCCCAGTTAAACCAGTTAATAGGTGCTGAAGCAATTCAACGAGGTAAATCCCGCTATAGCGGGACTCGCAAAGAAAAACATTTACCCGGTTAGGGAATTCTGACAGGGATAAAAAATATTTGCATGAGACTTTGAATCATCTCCTCAATGCGGATACACAATTACTCACACGTTATATTTTGTCAATAAAAAATGTTAACAAATGTCCCAAAAAAAGATTAATAACCACGATGAGATAGTATCCTCAGCTATGATCCGGCTACCTCTTAACTATTGTCTGAACGAAAACCCTGTTCAGGCACGATTTTGGATTTTGGATTAATGGAACTGGTCCCAACTTACTAAAACCTCATGATCGATGTTGTGTCCGTTTTCATTTCGAGGTTTTCGTTCGGACACTATTTAAAAAATCGGGTTTCATTTCGGGGATAAAATTCTTACGGCATTGACTTAAGAAATACTCATCCGTCATCCCGGCGATAAAGTCCCGCACAATCGCTGCGGGAGGAGTCTGTTCCATATATTTCGGCGACATTCCCCCCAAAAACCCTTTGTATATGGCGGAATTTTCATTCCCCGTTTCGAGATCCTCGAGATATTTTTCAAACAACAACTCAAACATACGCTTAATCTTGGCAGTTTGCCCTTTGACCCTGCTGTCTTTATAAATAAATTTTTCATTAAATTTCTTAAGCTTTTTCAATGCAAATCCCACATCACTGCTGAAATTCAAATCCCCTCTATTTAGACTATTCGCAACAAGGTCCTCCACAAGGGTGTAGACAATGGTCCCATTTGTATCCCCCAGAACCCGCCTGCAATCCTCCGGGATATCTTGTCGGGCTACCAAACCGAGCCTGATGGCATCTTCTATATCCCGGCCAATGTAGCTTATGGTGTCGGCCATCCTGACCACGCACCCCTCCAACGTCATGGGCCAGATATCGATGGAAGGGTCTTCCCCCTTTTTTCCTATTTCAACAATCAGGGTCTCAAAGCTTTTTTTTCTCTTTGGTGCGAGGGACTGAGAGTGAATCTCACCGTCGTGACAGAAAATCCCATCCAACACCTGCAGTGTCAGGTTCCATCCCTTCCCCTTCCTCTCTATCTCCTGCAGAGAGCGGACGCCCTGTACATTATGGAGAAACCGGCCTATCTGAAAAGATTCACAAATAGCGGAAAGAAATCTCTCTCCATCATGCCCGAAGGGAGTGTGGCCGATATCGTGCCCGAGGGCTATAGCCTCAATCAGATCCTCATTAAGCCGGAGAAGACGTCCTATGGTCCTTGCGATCTTGGACACAAGTTGCACATGCAAAACCCTGTGGGTAATGTGATCATTTTTTATCAGATAAAAAACCTGAGTCTTGTCTATATAGCGGGAATAGGCCAAAGAATGGAGTATCCGGTCAGAATCAACAGAGAAACTCTGTCTGTGTCCACGATCGATGTCATCATCCCTCTTTCTTCTCACTGCCTGACAACTGAGACAAGCCCATGAAGAAAATCTTTCCTTCTCGTTTTCATCCAGATCGTTTCTGATCCTAAGAAGCAGCTTGCTATATCTCACTCGTCTGAATCCTCCTTGGCACCGGTTTTGGCGTACACCTTTTTGAGCTCATTCCAGACATTCCTTCCTCTTTCCGCAATAACATCGTGCACCTTGTCTGCTACCATTCGAGACTGGGTTTCGATATCATCATCCCCTGGAGGTATGACCTTTTCCTTTTTGTACTTCCAGCGCAAGATAGACCGAGCAACCCCTATTTCAGCATTTTCAGCAAGCCTTTTGATACCCTTCTTAATATTTTCATCCATGCTCTAACCCCAGGAGTTGTTGATTGTTGTAGCAAAGCGGAAATCCCGCCTTGACCAGATTTAGGGCGGGGATGATTGTTGCCCCAATCCCTCAATTCCTAAATTCCTAAATCCCCAATTTTTTTCTTGCAAATTAAAATCGGCAATGTTATAAAGATCGGCTTATGAATTTTGGGCCTCACGGGGCAAAATGTGAGGTATTGGGCCCGTGCGTATTCAGCCGATCATGGCGGAACACCCACAGGGATTCACTTAATAATACCAAGTTAGGAGAATTAGCTCAAGGGTCAAATAGCCCTAAAAATCACAGGTTCGGATTTTTGCCAGGTACCCCTGTAGCCCCACTGGGGCCGAGACGCTCCGAACTGAGGAAAAACCGGCATAGAGATCTGAAGCGGTCTCACTACAAAGGAGGATTGAATGGCAGTTATCAACATGAAGCAACTTCTCGAAGCAGGCGTGCATTTCGGACATCAAACAAGGCGATGGAACCCCAAGATGAAACCATACATCTTCGGGGCTCGAAACGGGATACACATCATTGACCTTCAAAAAACGGTCAGACTAATCAGAATCGCCTATGACTTTATTGTCAGGACTGTAGCTGACGGGTACCCTCTCCTTTATGTTGGGACCAAAAAACAGGGGCACGAATCGGTTGTTGAAGAGAGCGAACGTTGCGGCATGTTCTATGTGGTCAACCGATGGCTTGGGGGAACACTAACCAACTTCCAGACCATCAAGAAAAGTATCGCCCGCCTCAAAGAATTAGAACAGATGAAAGAAGATGGTTCCATCAACCGCTACACCAAAAAAGAAATCCTGAAGATGGATAAAGAGCTGTTTAAATTAGAAAGGAACCTCGGGGGGATCAAGAATATGGATGAACTGCCGGGGGCAGTTTTCGTAGTAGACCCCAAGAGGGAAAAAATAGCAGTACAAGAGGCCAGGAAGCTCGGCATCCCCGTGATTGCCATTGCCGACTCGAACTGCGATCCGGATGATATAGATTTCATCATACCAGGAAATGACGATGCCATTCGAGCCATAAGACTGATATGCTCCAAGGTCGCGGATGCCGCCATAGAAGGGCACGCCTTAGCAGAGCAGCGATTAGGTGAAGAAGACGTGTTAAGAAAAGAACAGGAGGAGGCTGCTGCGGCCGAGGCAGTTGAAGCATCTGAATCGATCGAAGGCGAGGAACGGGGGCCTGAGATCATTATCCTTCCAAAAACAGAAAAACTGCACGTGAGGGAAGAAAAAGACGACCAGGGACCTTCGATTGACGCCCCGGTGGAATAAGAAAAATTACGGGTTTGTTATAAGACTGAGGGATCAACTCGTAGTCAGAGCATCCCAATCATAAATTAACAATCATAAATCAACAATCCAATGGGGGTAAAATTGACAATATCGACTTCAATAATTAAAGAGCTCAGAGAAAAGACCGGCGTTGGAATAATGGACTGCAAGGCAGCGCTCCTGGAATGCGATGGAGACATAAGCAAGGCTATTGATTATCTAAGGAAAAAGGGGATCGCAACAGCCAAGAAGCGGGGCGGTCGAACTACTTCCCAAGGTCAGGTGCAGTCCTATATCCATGCAGGAGGCAAAATCGGAGTCCTGGTTGAGGCAAACTGCGAAACAGACTTTACCGGGAAGACTGATGATTTCACGAGTTTTGTAAGAGACATTGCAATACAGGTTGCAGCAACAAACCCGGTGGCAATCGATCGAGAAAAAGTGCCGGAAGATATCTTAGAAAAAGAGAAAGAGATCTATGCATCGCAGGCCAAATCATCAGGAAAACCTGAAAAGGTAATTGAAAAAATCGTGGAAGGAAAGCTCAACAAGTTCTTTTCTGAGGCATGTCTTTTGGAACAGCCTTTTGTGAAAAATCCTGACATCACAATCCAGAGTCTATTGAATGAATTGATAGCAAAGACAGGAGAGAATATTGTAGTCAGGCGTTTTGTCAGGTTTCAGTTAGGAGAGACACAATGAAGGACGAGATTCTTTCAGAACTGCGCAAAAAAATGACCAAGTCTGCCGAGGCCCTTGAAAAGGAATTTAAGAGAATCCGGACGGGGCGGGCCTCCACTGCCCTTTTAGAGGGGATCATGGTAGCATGTTATGACAGCCAAATGCCTCTTGAACAGGTCGCCTCTATGTCTGTCCCGGAGAGTCGCCTCATTACCATTCAACCTTGGGACCAATCCATTATCGGCGATATTGAAAAAGGGATTCTCAAATCTGAATTGGGACTGACCCCCATAAATGACGGCAAAATCATCAGGATCTCAATCCCCCCGTTGACAGAGGAAAGGAGAAAGGAGTTAGCAAAATTAGCAAAAAAAATGGCCGAGGACAGTAAAATATCGATACGCAATCTCAGACGAGAAGCCAATGAAATGTTCAAGGAGTTGAAGACCGAAAAAGAGATCTCGGAAGATGAGCTTTACAAATCACAGGACGAAGTGCAAAAAATAACAGATGATTTTATTAAGAAAATAGATGAGATAAACTCCCGGAAAGAAAAGGAGATCATGGAATTTTAATCTTCCACCCCACTATCCCTCTACTCTTTACAAATTCTTCAAAGCAGCATTCAATAATTAGATGATTCATATTGACCCCAAACAACTACCTGAGCACGTGGCCATTATCATGGACGGCAACGGAAGGTGGGCAAAAAGGAAAGGCCTCAACCGCATACGTGGACATCAAAAAGGAGCCGACACTGTCAGGGAAATTGTGACGTTCAGCCGCGAAATCGGTATTCGATGGCTTACACTCTATGCCTTTTCCGAGGAAAACTGGAAAAGGCCTGCCCATGAAGTCCAGGCGCTTATGAAACTGCTGAATCGATTCTTGAAAAACGAGCTGAAGGAGATGCAGGAAAATGGGATACAACTAAAAACAATTGGCAGGACCGCAAGGCTTCCAAAAAGTACCAGACAAATCCTTCAGGACACTATCGAGAAGACCTCTTCTAACAGTATTATGACACTGACATTGGCCCTCAGCTATGGGGGCAGACAGGAAATCTTAGACGCCATTCTAAAGATTGTCAGTCAAATAGAAGAAAACAGGATCTCTGCCAGCGATATAACCGAAAGACTTGTCTCAAACTCCCTCTATACATCAGGAATGCCCGACCCTGATCTGCTAATAAGAACCAGCGGGGAATACCGTATCAGCAACTTCCTTCTCTGGCAGATTTCATACAGTGAGATTTATATCACGCCAACCCTGTGGCCCGATTTTGGGGAAAATGAATACGTAAAGGCCCTCAGGGATTATCAGATGAGGGATAGGAGGTTTGGGGCAAGGGAGGCAGAAAGTAAGGAGTAGGCAGTAGGGGGTAAGAAGTGAGGAGCTATAAAATAGCTCTGATGGAGGGATATGCATCTGAAACGATGGCTAACAGCCATAATCGCCATACCGATATTGATCTTTCTTGTAGGCTTTGGACCAAGGTGGCTGTTCTATTCTGTGCTTTGTGCGGCTTCTTTGGCAGGTCTCATGGAATTTTATGGCATAACTGCAGCCCGCCTGCCTCGCTTCGTCTCTTGGACAAACTATTTCTTGACGTTTCTGCTGTTTGCTGTCCTATACATAAGACAGATTTTGTTAGTTCCGGTCATCATTCTGCTGTGGGCCCTCGTCCCCATGACTTTATTCATGCTGGCTCATTCTTCATCCAAGCGGGAATCGACGGAAGAGCTTGGCAAGGCGGTACTTGGACCCATTTACGTGTCACTGCCGCTTGCGCTCCTTGTACTTATTGACTTACGCCCAGGGGGACAGGGATGGATATTTTTCCTCCTTGCCGTAATCTTTGCAAGCGACACCGGGGCCTTTTATTGCGGAAAACTTCTTGGAAAACACAAGCTTTATGAGGCTGTCAGCCCCAAAAAGACCTGGGAAGGCGCCATTGGAGGAGTCATTGTCAGTGTCATTGCCGCATCCATATTCCTCCGTTTAATCGCACTCCATCCTTTAGACCTAAGCATTGGGATTCTTGTGATAGCGTTGTCCGCAGCAGGCCAGATAGGCGACCTGTCTCAATCCATGTTAAAGCGGACCCACGGGGTGAAAGATTCGGGGCATATTCTTCCAGGGCATGGGGGCATCCTTGACAGAATCGACGGCCTTCTCTTTGCCATCCCCGTTCTTTTTGTTTATCTTTTCTTTTATACGGTGTAATATTGACAAAATGAAAAATTTAACCATATTAGGCTCTACAGGGTCAATCGGAGTCAGTGCCCTCAAGATAGTTAGTTCAAATCCTGAAAAATACAAAATTGTTGCCCTTTCCGCCGGCACAAACAAGGATCTTCTTTTACACCAGATAGAAACCTTCAGACCTGCAGCCGTCGCCGTCTTGGAGGAATCTTTAGCAACCGAGTTGAAAAGCCGCCTACCCTCAGGCAGCGCTCCGGAGGTCCTCCATGGCGTCGAGGGATTTGTACGCCTGGCAACCTTGAAAAGTGTGGACACTGTTATTTCAGCCATGACCGGCGCAGCAGGCCTGATCCCCACTTATGAAGCCATTAAGGCCGGAAAGGATATCGCCTTGGCTAATAAAGAAACCATGGTCATGGCGGGACCGCTTGTAATGGCCGAAGCAAAAAAAAGAAATGTTTCTATCCTGCCGATTGATAGTGAACACAGCGCCATTCTACAGTCTTTGAAAGGGCACATAAAGGAAGACCTGAAACGGGTGATCTTGACTGCTTCAGGAGGACCTTTCAGGGACCTGTCCCTCGATGAGATGCGTGAAGTAACCGCTACCCAGGCGCTCAGACACCCCAACTGGAGTATGGGTCCTAAGATCAGCATAGATTCGGCCACCATGATGAATAAGGGTCTCGAGGTCATTGAGGCCAAATGGTTGTTTGATTTGGAAATGGATCAGATAGATATCCTGATACATCCCCAAAGCATTTTACATTCCATGGTAGAATATAAGGACGGGTCTTTTATAGGTCAGATGGGGATTCCTGACATGACCGTTCCAATCGCCTATGCCCTCTCCTATCCGCGACACATGAGTAATGACCTAACTCCTTTAGCCCTCGAAAAAGTTGGAACGCTCAGCTTTAAAAGACCGGACATGAAGAGATTCAAATGTTTGGGTCTGGCCCTGAAGGCGGCGACAAAGGGTGGAAGCATGCCTGCCGTTCTCAACGGAGCCAATGAAATAGCCGTCGACGCCTTCCTGAAGGGGACAATCGGTTTCTTAGACATCCCTGATCTAATAGAGAAAACCATGGACTCCCATACCCATTCTCCTGTCGAAACCATTGAAACGGTCATTGCCGCAGACAGGTGGGCAAGGGAGACGGCCAGGGGGTGGCTGAATAGTTGAGTTGTTAAGTCCCGCCTGAGGCGGGATTGAGTAGTTGAAACCTGGAGAAGTGTAATGCAATTAGATCAATCCATACATTTTTTTCTTTACTATATACTCCCCTTTCTTGTTGTTCTCGGAGTCTTGATATTCTTCCATGAGTTGGGTCATTTTCTCGCTGCCAAATATTTTGGTGTAAAGGTCCTGAAGTTCTCATTGGGTTTCGGCCCAAAACTGGTGGGTAAAAAGGTGGGAGAAACAGAGTATCTGATTTCCGCCCTCCCGTTAGGCGGCTACGTAAAGATGTTGGGAGAAAACGTCGATGAAGAGGAGAAGCCCCTCTCCCCTGAAGATAAAGAAAAATCATTCAGCAACAAGCATGCGGGTAAACGAATCGCCATTGTAGCTGCAGGACCCATATTCAACCTCGTTCTGGCCCTGCTCATCTTCTGCAGTTTTTATATTGTGGCAGGGATCCATGTCATGACCCCGGAAATCGGGCAGGTAAGAGAAGGTTCACCAGCCAGCAGGGCAGGTTTTCTGAAAGGTGACCTCATCGTATCCGTCGGGGGCAAAAAAACAGAAAACTGGACTCAGATCAAAGAAATCATACAGGGAAATACAGGACAACCCGTTGATGTCACAGTAAACAGAGGAGATAATCTTATAACCCTCACTGTAGTTCCGGAAAGCTCCGTGACCAAGAATATCTTTGGCGAAGAGATAAAATCGTCCCTTATAGGGATTGTCTCTGCCGGTAAATTTGAGCAGGTGTATCTTGGACCTATGGGAGCCATCAAAGAAGGGTTCCGAAAGACCTGGGAAATAATAGAGCTGACCTGCCTGACAGTTGTGAAGCTTATCCAGAGGGTCATTCCGATTGAGACTGTTGGCGGACCAATCCTTATCGGCCAGATGACCGGCCAATTAGCTCAGGAAAACTGGACATACCTGATACCCTTCATGGCGGTTATCAGTATAAACTTAGGCATCCTGAACCTTCTGCCAGTGCCGATCCTTGATGGTGGTTTCATTGTCTTACTCCTGATAGAGCTTGTTATTGGGAGACCTATCAATATCAAGAAACGTGAATTTCTACAGAAAATGGGGATTTTTCTCCTCGTCCTCCTGATGGTTTTCGTGGTCTATAATGATATAAAAAGGCTGCTGGGATAAGGATTGATGAGTTATGATTTTGGCCATAAACACATCTACCCTGCAGTTTGCCCTTGCCCTTTTGGCTGAGGACGGAACTCTGTTGACAGAATACCTGATGCCTGGAGGGAAAGGCCATTTTGGAGGCCTTATGCCAGCCCTCGATTTTATGCTCAACTCCTCAAAATCCAATATCAGGGACGTAAAGTGCATCTCGGTTGCAACAGGCCCGGGGAGTTTTACCGGCCTGAGGGTGGGGCTCTCCCTTGCAAAAGGGTTGTGCCATGCCCTTCGCGTCCCTGTTATCGGGATATCAAGCCTCGAAGCCATGGCGAGCCAAATCCTATATACAGATTTACCCGTGGTCCCTATTCTCCATTCCAGGAAGGGAGAGGCCTTTACCGCTCAATTCACATGGAACGATACCGGGGAGCTAATAAGATCAGGGGATGACAACAGCCTGAAATTTGAAGCCTTTCCTTCGCTGTTCCAGAAACCGACCCTCTTCGTGGGAAATGATTATGGGAACCAGGGACCGGCCATAAATAAACTACTTGGCTCCCTTGCCCACTTAGCCCCGGCCTGCTTCTGGAATCTGAGGGCATCGTCAATAGGATCATTGGCCCTTAAAAAATTCCTTTTGGGCGATCTTGATGACCCGTATCTTCTCAACCCTGTCTATCTCCGCCCCCCTGACATACAGCCAAATCCATTTTCGCCGATTTCCAAAACAAAGAGTCCCCCTTGAGCAGCATCAGTTGTTCGAAACCTTCAATGAAGTGAAAGATCATGGTAGATGAGCGTTAGTAAATATCAAGATATCACGGATGTTCCGCCATCCCCGTGAAAGGAAGGAGAAAACCATTGCCAAAGCGTAGGGAAAAAGACTATTTTTGTACTGTTGTATCTGAGGATGTCAAAATTGCTTTAAAAGTTAAACCTTCCCTCAGTCGTAAACCGATACACGAACTGTTTGTACAATGCAATCAACTTGAGTGCCAATATGTTGACCACAATCAATCTCCCTGTCCTCTGCGCCTCGATCTCTTTGCCGAAGAGATTGAAAAGCGGGAAGAAGGGCGCAGAGATAAAAGAATGGAATCGTCTTAGTGTAGATTTTCCCAATGGATAACAAGCAATCATTTAAAGACTTTGAACAAACAGTGACGGCGTTAGGATACGATAAACGGAAGTTACAGGCCTTTATAGACATTTTTGATAACATCTTAGGTTCGGTTCGTGAACCCTTAGTGGTGCTTGATTCTGATTTGAAGGTTCT
>CAZFSF010000084.1:0-12709 GCA_964522045.1 uncultured Desulfobacteraceae bacterium | reverse complement strand
GCAGATAAGCGCAGACTTCGAAAGGGGGCGTTTTGCAAAGGTCTCAGGATATAAAGTCAGAAAGCTTATCTGTTCTCAGCCAAGAGCAGGTTCCGGCAGGCCGAAGGCGGGGATTCTTACGCTGTTTTTGCTACATTCCTCCGGTGAAACAAATGCATACACCTTCCAGTGTCTTTTTGACTGCATCAGCGAGGCCAACATCTGCTGGTTCAGGAAATGCCCCGATTTCTTAACAACAAAGTGGCCTATTATAGGAGACTGAATAAGAGAAAGATCTCCAATAAAATCGAGAATCTTATGCCTGACAAATTCATCCTTGAATCTAAGCCCGTCCTCGTTAATTATTCTGAAATCGTCGATAACTACAGCATTGTCGAGGGATCCGCCTCTGGCAAGCCCGTTTGCTTTGAGGGTCTGAACATCTTTCAGGAAGCCAAAGGTCCTCGCTTTGCTGATCTCCCTTACAAAGTCACCCTCTGAAAAACGTAACTCGAATTCCTGATTTCTCAAAAGAGGATGTTGAAAATCGATCATATAACTGATCTTGAGTTCTTTTGACGGATAAACGCAAATGGATCGGTTTCCATCATCAATCTTGAATGTCTTCTTGATGACAATAAAGCGTTTTGGCTCCTTCTGCTCCTTAACCCCAACGCTTTTTACAAGGAATACGAAAGGGGCCGAACTACCATCCATAATAGGCACTTCAGGACCATCTATTTCTACCACGGCGTTGTCAATTCCTAACCCGTAAAAGGCCGCCATCAGATGCTCAATAGTTGAAACCCTGCAACCATCAAAACCGATGCTCGTGGCTAAGGTGGTATCAAATACATTATCAAAACGCGCCTCAATAATCGGATGTCCGGGCAGGTCAGTTCTCACGAAACGTATTCCAGTATCGCACGGGGCAGGTCTGATATTTATTTTTATCTTTTCACCGGAATGAAGGCCAATCCCGGTACAACCAGTCTCGTCCTTCAACGTGCGCTGTTTATAATCCACAATCCACTCCTTAATTAGCTCTGACTTTCGAATCTTGCCTAATTAGTGTCAAGCAAATAGCATGCCAATAGGTCACAGGTGCAACTGAAAAGGAATGATTGGGCCTATCTTGTTAATATTAAAAGATAATTTATGCAACAAAATTTATGCACCTCTGTGAGGTCATCTATATACACATACATCTGTGGCAAAAAAAACACATATGAATTATTGCGCGTACTTTAAAACACACTCAGTGGTTTTTTTGGCTCCCCGCTTGATAAGAACAATTGTTTATACTATGGTGAGAATTGTTAAATTGCTGATTCCCGGCTGAAATTGAATTGGAAATATACATAATTTTTACTTCAAAGCGAGACCTTTGAAAAATGTTCAATTTCGTTCAAGATCAAGGCGCATGAGAATTTTAACCACAGGAATATATCGAATATTTCGAGGATTAAAATTCGAATGCAACGCAGAGATTGGGCAGATAAGCGCAGACTTCGAAAGAGGGCGTTTTGCAAAGGTCTCGAGGCACTCATGCTGACTACCAGAACAATTTATTTAAAACCTCTCATTCTGATAATCTCCATAACTCTTTTTGCGTGCTACCCTGCCCTGAAAAGGGAGGCCAGGCATCCTGAAGAGTCTTTGGCGCCTGTCCGCTTTTTTTACCCCACCTTCCAGGATGATATGGACAGGGAGTCCCTTATCTCGGTCATAAGAAAAAACATTGAGTACCTTAACAGACTCGACCCTGAAAAGGCATTTTATTATGGATCTCACACTTTTACCTGCAGGCATGTGAGAGAGAGTCAGGAAACCTTTCTGTCGCTAATAGAAAAGAATGTCAGTCCGAAACAGTTAAATGAAGAAATCAGGGGAAATTTTTTAGTTTATCGCGCAACCGGTCGGGTGGGAAACAATAAGGTCCTCTTTACCGGGTATTTTGAGCCGGTTTATGAGGCCAGCCTGACGCCTGATGATTCCTTTAGATATCCGATCTATAAAAGACCGGACGATTTGATAGTAACCGACCTTTCGCTTTTCAGGCGGGAATTTAAGGGAGAAAAAATAATCGGTCGAATTGAAGGGACAAAACTTCTACCATATTTTTCGAGACGTCAGATTGTTGAAGAAGATATGTTAAAAGGCAAGGGCCTCGAGATCGCCTGGTTGAAGGATCCCGTGGACGTGGCCTTTCTTCAAATTCAGGGTTCCGGGCGACTGAGGTTGCGGAACGGTAACACAATCAGTGTAGGCTACAGCGCCTCTAATGGCCTGCCCTACAAGAGCATCGGGCGGTATATGTTAGACAAGGAATTTCTGACCCAAAAAGAGATGTCTATGCAGTCTATCAGAAGATATCTTTCAGAGCATCCTGCAAAAGTTAAGGAGATCCTTAACTACAACCCTTCCTATATATTCTTTCGACGCCTGAAAAAAGGGCCGTTAGGCAACATAAGCGTTCCCCTGACACCCGGCAGATCGTTGGCCTTAGATTCGAAACTATTTCCCAAGGGGGCACTGGCCTTTATCTCGTGCAAAAAACCGGCCATCAATAACCGAGGCGAAATAACAGGCTGGAACGAATTTTCCCGTTTTGTCGTGAATCAGGATACCGGAGGCGCAATAAAAGGGGCAGGCAGGGCGGATATTTTCTGGGGAAACGGTCCCTACGCCGAAATGGTGGCAGGCCATCTAAGACATGATGGGGAACTCTACATCCTGATCAAGAAGCCGTAAAAACCACAGAGTCACCTTATCTTACTTCAGATGGAAAACTTGGAAAAATCCGCAATCAGGAGCATCAAACCGGCGATCTGCTGCAGCAATCCTACTCTATTTTCCCTCAAGGCCTGATCATCCTTGATCAAGACCTCTACCCCGTCAAAAAAGTCGTCTACCGGTTTTCTGAGCTTTATCATAAGGCCTAAGGCGTCAAGATACTTTTCTTCTTCAAGAAATCTGCAAACATCATCCTTGAGGGCTTGAAACGTCTCATAGAGTGCCCCCTCACACTCTTCCCGGAACAGGGCCGGATCCGCCTCAAAGGGTCTGTCCTGTTTCTTTAAGATATTGCTCACCCTTTTGAAGGTCAAAGCCAACTGGTTGAACTCCTCTGATTCAGTGGAGAACTTCTTGAGTTGATCGATCTTTGGGCGAAGTTGCCGGATGCGATCAAACTCTACCGAGATGACGGCCTCGATCAGATCAGACTCATAACCTGACCCTAACATCATATTCTTATAGCGCTCCCTCACAAAGGCCATGACCTTTGAAAGTATCAGGGCCTTGTCAAACTCAATTTCCTCCTTCAAAAGCAATAACGCCTGCTCTATGAACTCCTTTAGAGAAAAGTCCCAACCCATGTCTTCTATAATCCTGACAATGGCAAGTGCATGTCTGCGAAGGGCAAAGGGGTCAGCGCTTCCTGAGGGCTCAAGCCCAACAACAAAACAACCGGCGATGGTATCCATCCGATCCGCTATCCCGACAACGGCCCCTATCTTAGATATTGGGAGTTGCCCTCCGGCCCTTAAAGGAAGGTAGTGTTCGTATATCCCTGAACAGACCTCATCCGGGTATCCCTCCAATTGGGCGTACTCCTTCCCCATGACACCCTGAAGAGATGGAAATTCGTTCACCATCTGGGTAATCAGATCGCATTTACACAAGCTTGCCACCAGCCTTACATTGTCCGCTTCATCCGGCAGCACGATTCCGGCCAAATACCCGCCAAGCTTTGTGAATCGCTGAACCTTGTCAAAGGATGTGCCCAAATCGGCCTGATATACAACCTGTCTGAGGCCCTCCAAACGATCTAAGAGCGGCCTTTTTCTGTCCTCCTTCAAAAAGAAATCCGCATCAGAGAGCCTGGCCCGAAGGACCCTCTCATGACCCCTTTGAACGACCGACTCGTCCCTTGCAACCGTGTTATTGACGGCAACAAAGTTGGGCATCAAACGGCCCTTTTCATCGTAAACAGCAAAGTATTTCTGATGCTCCTTCATGGCTGTAATCAAGACAACATCGGGGAGCTTTAAAAACATCTCATCAAAACCGCCGCAAACCGCAGAGGGGTATTCCACAAGATTGGCCACCGTGCTGACCAACTCCGGATCCTCAATAGGTTTGCCACCCGCCTTTTCAGCCACTTCCCGGGTTATCCGCTCTACCACCCGCTCCCTTTCCTGCTGGTCAATAACCACAAAGGCCTGCGCCATCCCGGTAAAATAGTCTTGAACCTTTGAAACCTCAATCGCCTCCGGGCTCATGAACCGATGCCCCCGGGTAGTGCGACCACTACTTACCCCGGCCACCTCAAAAGGGATTACCTCACCATCAAACAGACACAATACCCAGTGAATGGGACGCACAAAAGGGAAACCTATGCTTCCCCAGCGCATTGACTTTGGCCAGGGGATATCCGCGATCAGTTTCGGCAAGGCCGCGGCCAAGATCTCTATGGTTTTCCTCCCCGGTATCTGACGTTTCACATAGAGGTACTCCCCCTTGGACGTTTCAATGGATTGCACCTCTTCGACGGGCACCCCCTGCTTCTGTGCAAAACCGATGGCTGCCTTTGTCGGTCTCCCTTCTTTGTCATAGGCCACGCTTTTTGGAGGTCCGGTAATCTCCTTCATTAGGTCTGACTGCATCACGGAAATGCCCTTCCCCATAAGGACCAGACGTCTCGGTGTTCCATAGGTAACCAGCCCACCCGTCAACCCTATCCGATTCTCTCCCAGGCACGCTTCCGCCAGCCGCCGCAATTTCCTCAGCCCACCCTTTAAATAGCCAGCAGGGATCTCTTCCGTTCCTATCTCCAAAAGCAGTTCAGCTACCATTTTTGTCACTCGTTTATCGTTGTTTGTTTCCCGTTGAGTTCCTTGCGCCTTGAGCCTTGCGCCTTCGTCATTGGGTATTTACCCGCCGGTTGTGTGGCGGGTTGGGTATTTGTCAATCATCAATTCTTAATCTTCAATCCCAAAGGATATCCCATCTCCTCCCTCTGGGCCAGGTAGTTCTTTGCGGTGAGACGCGCCAGGTTTCTGATACGATCTATATAGAGGGTCCTCTCCGTCACACTGATTGCCCCCCTTGCGTCAAGGAGGTTGAAGGTATGAGAGCACTTGAGACAATAATCGTAGGCAGGCAGAACCAGCCCTTCCTTGCCGACCCTCTTACCCTCCTCTTCGTACATGTGAAACATCTTCAGGAGCATACCCACATCGGCCATTTCAAAGTTATACCTTGAAAGCTCCCACTCCCCCTTCTTGTGGACGTTGCCGTACGTCACATGGTCATTCCACATGAGGTCGTAGACATCTTCCTTCTCCTGCATATACATGGCGATCCTCTCAAGACCGTAGGTTATCTCCACGGAGATCGGATCCAACCTGATGCTCCCAGCCTGTTGAAAATAGGTGAACTGGGTGATCTCCATCCCGTCCAACCAGACCTCCCATCCGAGACCCGAGGCCCCTAAGGTGGGTGATTCCCAGTCATCCTCCACAAAGCGTATATCATGCTCCAAGGGATCGATCCCCAAAGATTTCAGGCTTTCCAGATAGACGTCCTGTATGTCAATCGGGGATGGCTTGATAATGACCTGGTACTGGTAATAGTGCCCTAACCGGTTCGGGTTTTCACCATACCTGCCGTCAGTAGGACGTCTTGAAGGCTCCACATAGGCCACAGACCACGGCTCCGGACCTAAGACCCTCAGTAAAGTCGCGGGATTAAACGTCCCTGCCCCCACCTCCAAATCATAGGGCTGCTGGATCAAGCAGCCATAATCGGCCCAGCACTTTCCAAGGGCCATAATCAGTTCTTGAAAATTCATCAACTCCCCCTGGTCCCCTTTCTTGATGGGGCTGTAGAATTAATGAAGCATAAATGAAAGGTTGGGAACTTACCACCCGCACAGGTAGTTGTCAAGGCTGGATTGGCCAGGATGAGCGGCAATTTCCATCCCGGTTCCCGGCTAAAATAGACCGCCTAACAGGCAAATCTTGCCAAAATGGGTGTAGTATTATATCATATCGACCCATAATGCAAAAACGGTTGGGGAAAGGCATGAGGCTCAGTTGTATTGTTGTTGATGACGAAATTCCATCTCTCGATGAATTAACTTGAACCACATCAGGGACATTGTTCCCTGGTTTAACGGCAAATATCTGATTACCATGCAGGATAGCCGGTCAACGGAAATTACGGTGAGCCGTAACAAATTCAAATCATTGAAAAAATGCTTGCACTTTGAACAGCACTTCTTGACTACCGCTTTTACAAAATAGTAGTGCGGACTACCTAAACGATTATTCCCAGTAGGAAGGCGACCAAGAAATACCTTGGAGGAAAAAATGGCTAAAAAACAAAAAAGAATAATCCTTGATGAATACGAGAAAGAAATCTTAGAGGCATACGAAGATGAGAGATTAAAGCCCTCGAAATCGCAGGCTGATTACCAAGCAATAGCCAGGAACACAATGGAAAAGAACCGCAAGATCAATATAAGAATTTCAGAAAATGACCTTTCCGCCTTACAAAGAAGAGCTGCACGGGAAGACATCCCCTACCAAACATTAATCGGAAGTGTGCTTCACAAATACGCCAGTGGATTTTTGAAAGAAGCCATATAGAAAAACCAACGCCGCCAGTACCCAATGAGGCGTTTGAACAGGTGTTCCGTATCGCAGAGGTTATATCTGCTTAGTCAATTAGGATGGCATCGGAGGTCTTCCTACTGACCGCTGACTTCTGTCCTCTGACGACTGACCCCTGATGACTGTCATTTCAGTTGACTTCCGGAAAAGCCTGTGTAAAGAATTGGCAATATTTCTAAAGCAATTTTCTTCTTTCAACCCGTTAGGGAAAGAGGATTTGAAATGGTCTATGGTTACCCTAAAACCCCGTTACTCCGAACAGATGGAGAGCGGAGTTTTGTATTTTGTGGTTCCGGCAAAAGCGCAAAGTGAAAAATGGGGGGTCAGGGGTGGAAATAAAGTCAAGGCGGTAAACAATTAAAAATACAGTTAAAAAAGGAGATATAATCAGGTAGTTGGATGAGTTACTTATTTACCTATGGATGTCCCTCAAGCCCCCACTTGACATGTTGCATATCGACCGTCAAGGGTTTGAGTCGGCTATTGAAGGACTCCTTTCCCATGGCCGTCTGTCTGAAAACTTAGAGGTATTTGACAAAGGGAGGGTGGCGGTCCACGAGCTTTAGGCCTGTGACTGCCTCGTCCAAAACTTAAACCCTTTTGCACAAGGAGGATAAAGATGAGAGGTAGAAAATTTTTGGGTGTCATGTTAACCGTATGTCTGTGCCTGACTTTTATTTTGACCATGAACCCGGGTGTGGCCGTAGCCGAAAAGCCGATCAAGATCGGACTGATCGACTGCTACACCGGGGGGGCCGCGGCCTTTACAAAACCTGCCCTGGTTGCCTGGCAAATGGTCACCGATGAATTCAACGCCAAGGGCGGGCTCAACGGGAGAAAAATAGAACTCATTACCCGTGACAGCAAGTTCAAGGCAGATGAAGCCCTTGCGCATGCACGGGAACTGGTCCTTAAAGAGAGGGTTGATTTTTTGGCGGGTACCGTCAGCAGCAGCGCTGCACTTGCGGTGTCTGAATTTGCCAGGAAGAAGAAAAAGATATTTATGGTCCACATTTCACGGAGCCATCGTATAACCGGCGAATTGGGGCATAAATATATCTTCAGAGGGTGCCCCAGCGCGGCCATCGAGGGGATGGCAGGAGGGTATTATGCGGCCTCCAAACCATTTATCAAGTGGTACATCATCGGTGATGATTACGAATATGGGCATTCCATTGCCGACAACTTCTGGAAAGGATTGACTAAACATAAACCTGAGGTGGTAATGGTTGGTGAGGCCTGGCCTAAGGTCAAGGAGACAGACTACACCCCGTACCTGACTGCCTTGATGGCAAAGAAACCGGATGCCGTTTATGCGGCATTTGGTGCATCAGGCCTGATTTCCTTCATGAAACAGGCCAAGTTGTTCGGCCTGTTTGATAAGATTCCGGTCTTTGCTTTTGCCCTTGCCGACTCCCTGTTCCCCAAGGTCTTGAAGGAAAACATGCCGGTAGGCGCCTATGCGGCCGGCAATTATCTCTGGTACTATCCCGAGTCGCCTGCCAACAAGGCATTTCTCAAAAGGTACCTGGAATATACGACTAAATTAGGCAAGCCGGATCACTACCCGTCGGGCATCGGCGCCTTTGGTGGGTTTTGCTCTGCCATGTTTCTGACAAAGGCGATTACCAAGGCAGGATCTGTAAAAACGGCAAAGGTCATTAAGGCCCTGGAAGGGCTGACCATCAACACGGCAGTGGGTCCTATCAGGATGCGCGGATGCGACCACCAGGCCATCACCCCGGCCTTTTGGGGGAAGATTGCCAATGTTCCCGGCTACCCGTTCCCGGTCATGAAAGACATTGTCATGACCCCGGCCAAGAAGGTCATTCCGACCTGCAAGGAGATTGCTGCGGCCAGGAAGGCTGCCAAAAAGAAATAGAGTGATTGACCTGGCCCCGAGACTTAGGGGCCAGGTCGGATCAATATTCAAACGTCAATATTCAATCCTCAATTGTAAAGGGTTTCGGTCATGGATTTCGATGCGTCCATGCTGTTTATACAATTTATCAGCGGTCTCAGCAGGGCCATGATCCTTTTTTTGATCGCCTCCGGTCTGACCCTGGTCTTCGGGGTCATGGGGGTGGTCAATTTTGCACACGGCTCTTTTTACATGATCGGGGCCTATATGGCCTTTACCCTGACCCAGGGCCTGACCGGTTCTGTCGGTTTCTGGGCCGCCCTCCTGATCGCGCCAACCATCGTCTGCATCATAGGCGGCCTGGTAGAGGTCATCCTCCTCCGTCGCATCTATGACAAAGAGCACCTCCTGCAGATCTTGCTGACCTATGCCCTTATTTTTATCTTTAACGATGCCATTAAGATGATATGGGGCGTGGACCTGAGGATCGTTGATCTCCCTGAATCCTTGGCAGGGTTTCTGACCTTGTTCGGGCATCGTTTTCCTGTCTACTATTTCTTTATTATCGGTGTGGGTCTGGCCGTTGCCCTTCTGCTCTGGCTCTTATTAAAAAAGACCCGGTTTGGAAAACTGCTCAGGGCCTCTGCCGAACATCGACAGATGGTGGACCTGTTAGGATACAATGTGGGCGGACTATTCACCCTTGTTTTCATCATGGCCACATGGTTGGGGGGTCTGTCCGGCGCAGTGATTGCCCCAACGGTCAGACTCTCCCTCGGCATGGGCATAGAGATCATTATCGAGGCATTCATCGTCGTTATTGTGGGAGGCCTGGGTAATATCTGGGGGGCACTTCTGGGCGCATTGATCGCGGGACAGATATATGCCTTCGGCATCCTCTATGTGCCCAATTATGCCATGGCCTTTCTTTTTATCTTAGCAGCAGTCATTATTATTTTCCGCCCTTACGGGTTATTGGGGAAGCAGGCTCAGGCGAGGGGATAGGAAATGAGACAGGGGGGACAAAATAGATCTGCCAGATGGCTGTACGGGGCCATGGCCGGTGTTGCCCTGATTGTCCTCCCCTTTGTCCTGGAAAAGGGTTTTTCTGAATATTATCTTTACCTGGCCATAAAAATCATGGTCTGGGCCCTCTTTGCCATGAGTTTTAATCTGGTCTTGGGGTATGGCGGCATGATGTCTTTCGGCCATGCCGCATTTTTAGGAATCGGCGGCTATACCTGTTCTCTTCTCCTGGTCAAGACCTCCTGCTCACTGGCCCTTGCCTTTGCCGTAGCGCCGTTTGCGGCGGCGGCCGCCGGGGCTATCATCGGCTATTTCAGTGTGCGAATCAAGGGGGTCTTTTACTTTGCCACCATTACCCTATCCTTTGCCCAATTGGTCTTTATCTTAGCCTTTAAGTGGCGCAGCTTTACCTTCGGTGATGATGGTATCCAGGGGATCCCGGTGCCTGCGCTGATCTCTACGGACGAGACGTACATCAATTATTATTTTTTCGCCCTGATTATCGTTGCTATCTCTGTTTATCTGTTATGGAAAATCGTCAAATCGCCCTTTGGACTAATGCTCAGGTCTTTGCGCGAGAACCCTGAAAGGGCCACCTTCATCGGCATGAAGGTTCAAAATTATCGATTGATCGCCTTTGTCATATCCGCCTTTTTTTCAGGGATTGCCGGTGTACTCTATGCCTTTCTGGAGACGGCCATTTCCCCTGATATCCTTTTCTGGAGCATGTCAGGAGAGGTGATTCTCATGGGGTTGTTAGGTGGGATGCACATCTTCCTTGGACCAGCCTTGGGTGCGGCCATAATGGTGCTCCTGAATTCCTTCATTACCTCATATACCGAATACTGGGGGATGGTTTTAGGTATTATTCTGATACTGATCGTCCTTTTCTTCCCCAAAGGAATTGGCGGCGTGATGTTCGAGCAGTCTCAGAAGTGGATGAGAAAGAAAGGGGTCTGAATGACGGTTTTAGAGATTAAAGGGCTGAGAAAATCGTTTGGCGGTGTAATGGCCGTGGCCGGCGTGGATCTTAAGGTCGAAGATGACTGTATTGACTGCATCATCGGGCCCAACGGGGCCGGCAAGTCCACATTTTTCAATCTGGTCAGCGGTTATTATACCTGCGACGAAGGCAGCGTTTTTTTCAAGGGAGAGGATATTACCGGACTCCCACCCCAGAAGATAGCCCGGATGGGGATAGGACGGTCTTTCCAGGTAACAAACATATTTCCAAAATTAACGGTGTTTGAAAACATCCAGGCGACTTTCCTCTATACGGGAGGTAAAGGACTGAATCTCTTCTCGGATGCCGGGAAATTATTCAGAGAAGAGACAGAAGAACTCCTTAAAAAGGTGGGGTTGATTGACCAGGCCGGGGAGTTGGCAGGTATCCTTTCAGCCGGGGACAGGAAACGGTTAGAGTTAGGGATTGTCCTGGCCACGGGGCCGCAGCTTCTTCTCCTGGATGAGCCGACCTGCGGGATGTCACCAGTGGAGACCACCCACACAATCGATTTGATCAGAGAAATTGCCCGGCAGGAGTCACTTGCGGTCCTCTTTACGGAACATAAGATGGATGTGGTCTTCAGTATCGCTTCCCATATCACGGTCATGAATTTTGGCACCGTCATCGCGGCCGGAAAACCTGACGATATCCGGGCCAATGAAAAGGTGCAGCAGATATATTTCGGAGAAGACAGATGCTCCTCGAAATAACCAATATCGATACCTGCTACGGCATATTCCAGGCCATCTTCCAGGTCTCTTTAGGGCTCGAGCGGGGTGAGGTCGTCTGTCTCCTCGGGAGAAACGGGGCCGGGAAGACCACCACCTTGGCGAGCATCGTCGGCCTGAATCGGCCAAGATCCGGCAGTATCATGTATAAGGGAGAGGAAATTACCGGCAGGAAACCGTATCAGATCATCCGGTTGGGCATCGGCTTTATCCCGGAAGACCGGTGGATCTTTTCTGACCTGAGCGTGAAGGAGAACTTAGAGTTGGGCTTGAGAGAGAAAAAAGGGGAAAGTTTTGGGCCCGCCCTGGAAAAAATCTACGGACTCTTTCCCAAACTGAAGACCATGGAAAACCGAAATGCAGGAACTCTCAGCGGGGGAGAGCAGCAGATGCTCACGGTCGGCAGGACACTCATGGGCGATCCCGAATCGATACTGTTGGATGAGCCCACCGCCGGACTTGCCCCTGTTATTGCCCAGTCATTAGGGGATCAGATCCGGAGATTGAAAGAAGAGGGCCTGACCATCCTGCTGGCCGAGCAGAATGCCTTACTCGCCATGGATATCAGCGATCGGGCATATATCATTGATAAAGGAAGTATTGTCTATGAGGGTAGCGTTGAGACATTGAGGGGAGATGATGAGATCATGCGGGAATACTTAGGGGTATGACATGATCTTGGATTACAGGACTGGAGCCCGAGGCCCGGCCTTGGAGCCACTATAGTGTTTCAGATAATGATTTTGGCAACGCCAGAGGGAGGAATCCGAGTAAGTCGTACATATTAGTTGTCGCCATGTCGAGACAGTTAAGAATCCAATACCCTGACGCATGGTATCATTTGATGAACCGGGGGCGACGGCGCGAAGAGATCTATATAGATAAGGGTGATTACATCGCCTTTATTGAGTTCTTGCATGAGGCCTCCGAAGTGTTCAGTGTGTGCTTTGCAGCCTATTGTCTTATGTCTAATCACGTGTATGTTGAGCTCAACATAATGCATGAGATCACCGTAGGAATGCCGATTACTCGGCACCCCCCGTACAGATCCCAGCGTGCACTGCTAATGCACTGGGCTCCTGCTTCAAGTATTGACGCGCATACGTTCCAATGGATAAGGATGACAGATAAAAGACACAGGCAACCATCTCCTGGCTATCCTGCTCATTCGTTTCCATGTTATACGATGTTTCTGACTTCTGCGACGCAATGACCTACACCACATGCGGATTATCTCTGACCTGAAACGTGTGAGACTTTTCCCGTTCCAGGGCACCCCATAATATCTGCTGTGACCTATGATCACTGATTTAAGCCATTTGCCTAAATCCGGGATGGACCAATGCAGTCTTTCTCTCATGGTTTTCTTCAGCTCCGCCAACTTATTGCGTAACTTCTTTGCAGATGTCTTTCTCAATACTGTAAATTT
>CAZFSF010000083.1:0-12776 GCA_964522045.1 uncultured Desulfobacteraceae bacterium | reverse complement strand
TAAATAGTCACTACCAATAATCAAATATTGAAGATTGGCGATTTCCGGGTTGCGAAACCGTCGATTATCAATCATCAATCGTCAATCATCAATCGTCAATAACAACGGGAGGCTTTAAGTGAAACCGATTCGTTACAAAGAAGAGATGATAGATGAGTTTTTGAGGGACGGCTACTGGACAAATGAGACCTTTTATGATTTCTACGACAGAAACGCCAAGGAGTACGGTGACAGAGAGGCCCTGGTAGACTCCAAATACAGGGTTACATGGGCCGAGGCCAAGCGCCTTGTCGATGCGATGGCGATTTCATGGGTGGAAATGGGGATCCCCAAGTTTGCCCGTGTCATTATTCAGTCTCCCAACAGCGTCTATGGGTTTTTGGCCAGGATTGCCTGTGAAAGGGCGGGGCTCATATCCCTGACGGTTTATCCGTATCTGCGCCAGAAGGAACTGGAATATATGGTAGAGCGGACTGAGGCCACCGCCGTCATTATTCCAAATGTGTATCGCAGGTTTGACTATCTGGAAATGTATAAGGGGCTTCAACAGAGATTTCCGCATCTCAAACATATCTTCCTTTTTGACGATGAGGTGCCTGAATCAGCCCCTGCTGGGACATATTCACTCACCAAATTGGCCCAGGAACGGGCGGAACAGCCGGTGGATGAGTCAGTCCTTGCCGAAAGAAGATTGGACCCCATCCGGAACGTGGCGCTGCTGACCACAACCAGCGGCACAACCGGTCTGCCCAAATTAGTGGAGTGGCCCTGTGCCCCACGCGTTTGCACATCCAAAGGGAGGGTCGACATCTGGGGCCTGAACAAAGATGATATCACCATGGCGATTGCACCTCATGCCGGCGGGGCCGCCGGGACACTCACCTATTTTGCCGCTCCCATAGCCGGTGCCAAAACGGTCATGTTAGAGGAGTTCAGTCCGGATGGGGCCCTGGCCCTGATCGAAAAGGAAAAGGCCACCGCCATCGGCGTGGTGCCCACACACTTAGTCAGGATGTTAGAGGCAGACACCGCCAAGTATGACCTTAGCTCTCTCCGCTTTATCCGATCGGCCGGCGGGTATCTTCCCCCCCAGGTGGCTGAAGAGGCTGAAGCGGCATTTGGCGCAGCCATAACCAGTGACCTTGGAACGCAGGATATGGGATCTGTCTCCGGGTGCCGTGTGGAAGACCCAAAGGAACTGCGGCGCAGGACGGTGGGAAGAATGCTGCCCGGAAACAAGGTACGGCTCATGGATGAAGAGGGAAAGAATCAGGTCCCTGATGGAGAACCAGGAATTCTATTTTTCAGGGGGCCCCATGCGCCGGCAGGATATTACAGGGATGAAGAACTCACCTCCACTGTGTTCAGTCCTGAAGGTTGGACTTCTACCGGGGATATTGTCAAATTTGACGAGGAGTGCCTCTGGATATTGGGGCGTTCAAAGGACATGATTATCCGGGGCGGCCAGAATATCTACCCGGCAGAGGTAGAGGGCCTGCTCAATGAGCATCCCAAGGTGGCCTCTGTCGCCATCGTGGGCTATCCTGACAGGGAAATGGGGGAAAGGTGCTGCGCCTATGTTATCCCAAAGTCTGGCCAGGACTTCACCTTTGAGGAGATGGTGGAATTCCTGAAGGGAAAACAATTGGCCATGTTTAAACTCCCGGAACGTCTTGAAGTCGTCGATGAATTCCCTGCGGTGGGAGACTCGGGAAAGGTCAATAAAGAGACCCTGAAAAAGGATATCAAAGCGAAGATCGAGGCGGAACAGGGGTAGGGATTCTTGATTGAATATTGATCCCGCGATGCGCGGGATTGAATATTGAATGAGTGATGGGAGAATAATCTGCGGTAATCTGCGGAACCTGCCCGCTTGTGCCTCGCGGTGGCAGGCGGGTCTGCGGATGGAGAATATAATGGAAAAAGCGGTGCTCATCATTTCCACCTTGGATACAAAGGGTGAAGAGACCTATTACCTCAGGGATAAAATAGAATCCCTCGGGCTGAAGCCTTTGCTGATGGATATCTCTATGCGGGGTGAAGGCCCGACGCGGGCGGATATTACACCGGAGAAGGTGGCAGTGGCCGGCGGCAGCAGCATCGAGGAAATCCGTGCATCAAAAGAACGTTCCCGGATCACCAATATCACTATCGCGGGAGCGTCGCGCATTGCCGGTGAATACTTTGTTGAAGGAAAACTGGATGGCGTGATCGGTATCGGCGGATCAACCGGATCGCTCATGGCCACAGAGGTCATGAGGGCGCTTCCGTTCGGCGTCCCCAAGCTGATGATTTCTTCCACTGCTGCCCTGCCTGGACTTGCTACCCGCTATATCGGTACCGGCGACATCGCCCTGTTCCATTCGGTCATTGAGATATCCGGCCTTTCAGACCTCCTCAAAAACGTGGTGGACAGGGCCGCCTATGCATTAGCCGGGATGGTCCAGGGAACAATCACTTCTTCCCGGGGTGAAAAGGGGAAGGCTATTGCAATGACAATGTTAGGCCCCTGTGAAAAATGTGCCAGTTCAGTGAGGACTGCCCTTGAAAAAAGAGGTTATCAGGTGATCGGTTTTTCCGCGTCAGGGATCGGGGACAGGGCCATGGAAGAGATGCTGTCACAAGGGCTTTTCCAGGGCGTCATAGATCTTGCGCCGGGCGGGGTTGGGGAACATCTCTTCGGGTTTATGAGAGATGCGGGGCCCAATCGGATGGAATCCGCAGGCAAGGCAGGGATCCCCCAGGTGATATCCACCTGTAGTGTCAACCACATGACCCCTGCCAAATCCAAATATAAACCGGAGTATCATGAACGTAGAAAGTACGACTTAGACAGATTCCGCACATGGGTGCGTCTTGCTCCCGATGAGTTAAGAGCGGTTGCAAAAGCCTTTAAGGAAAAACTGAATCGGGCAGAGGGGCCCGTCAAGGTCCTGATCCCGCTGCGGGGATGGTCTTCTGTTGATTATCCCGGCAATGCCACCTACGATCCTGAAGAGGACCGCGTCTTTGTTGAGGAACTGCAAGATGGTTTGAATCCGGGGAGTGAAGTGTTGGAAGTAGATGCAAACATGGAAGATGCCGAATTTGCAGAGGCCGTCATCGAGGCATCCATGAAAATTCTCTAATCTTTAACCTCGGATCTCATTATGAACAAACGAATCGTTGTGGGAATTGCAGGCGCAAGTGGCGTAATCTACGGGGTAAAACTGCTCGGTTTCCTTAAGGAAAAAGGGATCGAAACACACCTCATCATATCCGAGTCAGGGGCGAGAAATATTGAGATTGAAACTGACTATAAGTCAGCCGATGTTAAGGCCATGGCCGACTACTGCTACGACAATAGAAATGTGGGCGCTTCCTTGGCCAGCGGGTCATTTTTGACCTCCGGAATGGTGGTAGCGCCGTGCACCATAAAGACCCTTTCCGGAATCGCCAACTCTTATACCAACAACCTCCTTGTCAGGGCCGCGGACGTAACCCTAAAAGAGAAGAGAAAATTGGTCCTCGTGGTAAGGGAGACCCCTCTTCATAAAGGGCATCTCAGGCTGATGACCATGGCCGCTGACATGGGTGCCCACCTCCTTCCCCCTGTACCCTCTTTTTATCACCAACCTAAGACCATTGATGACATCATTCACCAGACCATTGGAAAGATCTTTGACTATCTGCAGATTGAGCATAACCTTTTCAAGCGCTGGGGCGAGTAATTACTAACCCGGACAAGCCGGTCAAAATGCAACGGAGATCCCGTCTTCAGTGAAACAGATGCGGGGAACTAAACAGAGATTGTACCCGTTCACGGGTTCAAAGGTTCAGGGGTTCAAGGTTCCATTCTCGTCCCCGGACTGCATTTGGGATGCGTATTTACGAGAAAAGCGTCATCCTCGTCAGGCCTAATCCAAAATTTGGAGCCAAATTGGCAATTACTTGGGAAAATGAGCATTTTTGACGAGGACATCGGGTCTTCAATGCCTTCTTTGTCCTTAACCCTGAAGGTTGAACCCTGAACCTGTGAACGGTTACCAGAGATTTTACCACGAAGCATACTAAGGGCACGAAAAGGAGTGGGGCTGGGGGACGCACATCAGAGCGGTTTGCGCTGTATTTAACCATCTGAAATGGCTAAGGATTCTGGACGTCCCAAAACACTTTTACCCCACTTTTTTCCGTGGATTTCCATGGTTTTAAAACAAATGTCCAATTTTGCGGTGAGCTATATTCTTGCAGAAAATGCTATTATCTGTTATATTTGCTTATATGGCCTGACTGAAAAAATGGTACAGCGCAAATCCCTCACATCATATTATAAGTTGATTTTAAGAACTACATGATGAAAGCGAAAGGTTATGATTTGGAGAAGGCAATTCAGAGGGTGGCCGAAATCATGGGCATGAGTTCCGAAGACATCATAGAGTCTGGAAAGGACAGAAAAAGAACTCGGGCCAGCAGCCTTCTCTGTTACTGGGCAACAGATCAGTTGGGAATCAGCCAGACTCGGCTATCTTGGATATTAAATCTACCCCAGCCGGCTTTCAGCCAAGCCGTCAGCAAGGGAAGGGGCATGGTAAGGTCTCAATCATATTCGTTCTCGAATGACTGAACTTATAATTTGATGTATGTTCCCTATACCATGCCGGGTTGAGGATTCCAAGGATCTTAGACGCAGGACTGTGGGCAGGATGCTGCCCGGGAACAAAGTCAGGCTCATGGATGAAGCGGAAAAGAATGACGTTCCTCAGGAAGAGCCAGAAATTCTATTTTTCAGATGAATAGGATCTTTGAATAATATGATGCCTGAATTAGGATTTTTAATTGATATGGACGGGATAGTGTACCGCGGGAATAGTGCGATTCCAGAGGCCATTTCTTTTCTGGAAATGATTCGGGATTATCCATACCTTTTTCTGACCAACAACTCTTCCACCACACCGCAGGCGGTTCTTGACAGGCTGGTAAAGCTTGGGGTCCGTCATTGTGGCATTGAGAATATCCTGACCTCAGCCATGGCCACGGCGAGTTACCTGCAGCGGGTGACGCCCGGGTTTACCTATTATGCGGTAGGAGGACCGGGATTACATGCTGCCCTTGCGGAATACGGGACCGCGGATAAAGATGCCCCGGATTATGTGGTTGTCGGCGAGGGCGAAGGACTATGCTATGACAGCCTGACAACCGGGATGAATATCTTGCTTCGCGGCAGGGCCAAACTGATAGGCACCAATCCCGAGGCCAGCCTGGATGGCACGCGCAATAACAAGCCTGTTGTACTGCCTGGAGGCGGCACCCTGATCGCCCCTTTTCAGGTGGGCAGCGGTATGGATCCCCTGTTTATCGGTAAGCCAAATCCGGTGATGTATCAACAGGGTTTGAGAGGCTTGGAAAAAAAAGCAGGGGAGGTATTTATGATCGGTGACAGGCCCGAAAGTGATATTAAAGGGGCTGCTCAGATCGGCATCCGCACGATTCTGGTAACCACGGGATGGTTTAAGCAAGATGATCTCTATCCCGCCCACACGCCAAGGCCGGATCTCATTATAAACTCACTGGCTGAATTGGACATGGCCCAACTAAGAGCTATGGTACACGCTTAGGACTTACCCTCGTTTTGCAGGCATTTTCTCTAACAAGTGACCTATCCCCTGAAAACGCATTTTCTCTGTCCCTAAGTTCTCCAGATTATCAAGAAAGGCCTGTGCCGGAGGGGAAAGGGGCTGGTTCTTTAAGTAGCCAATGCTCACATCCAAAAACATCTTCTTCCCTTTTAGAGGGACAGAAACCAATTTTCTCTCTTTAAGTTCACGGGCCACGACCTCTCTTACTAAGAAGGAGATCCCTTCTCCATGCTGAACCAGCAGTTTAATCATCTCCGCATCGCTCATTTCCATTAATACCTTCGGGGAGTAACCGTTTGTAGCAAATAATCCGTTTACCAGCCTCCGGGTCCCTGAACCGGTCTCTTTCATAATGATCGTTTCATTACTCAGTTCCTGGACGGAAACAGCCTTTTTTCGTGCCAAATGATGATCCGGTGCGAGTATGAGTATCAACGGCTCATGGCTGAAGGAAACAAAACGTATATCCTTGGATTCTTTTGCCTTGGATACAATCGCCAATTCGTTTTTTAAATCAAAGAGGCTTTGGATCATGTCCTCCGAGCTGCCTTCATCCAGCCGGATCGTGATATGGGGATAGTATTCACGAAAATGATATATCAAAAAAGGCATAAAATAACGGGCATACGTCCTGGCTGTACCCAATCGCAGGGTCCCTCTGCTTAATTTCTTTATCTCTTCAACGGCATTCTCGATCTCTTTTTCACATTCGAAGATCTGTTGTGCATACTCATATATGGTTTTCCCTTCGTCCGTAAGATAAAGTTTCCCCCCCCTTTTCTTGAAGAGCTTTAGCTCCAAGTAATCTTCAAAGTGCTTCACCTGGGCCGTGACAGCCGGCTGGGTAATAAAAAGCCTTTTAGCCGCTGTGCTAAAATTCATATGCTTAGCTGCCTGATAAAAAGACCTGAGCTGATTTAGGTTGATCATTTCTATACCTCTTTAAGCCTTCGCCCCCTTAGTATACTACAAGACCAGCAAACCGCAAATTACAATCTAAATTGAGGAATTTGTGCTGTTCTTTTTTTCAAGGCGCATGGTTATGCCCAATTTAGCCACCCATAACTAAGCTTAAGTCAATACGGTTGCCCAATACTGGAAACAGACGTTTCAAAGGTCTCAAATTCTGGCACAAAAATGGGGTAAAAGATTTTTCAGATTACCATATTTACCCGTTATTTCAAGGGCTTTAACGCAACGCAAATCGTTTAATTCAAAAGGGGGTAAATGCACTTGCCCCAAGAATGCCTGATATTTTATCTTTACCGCTGTCGAAGAACCGCTTGCCATGGAAATACCCTGCACCAAATTGAATACTTTACAAATATCCGCTGTTATGTAAAGCTCTTTTATATAGCTCAGGCTGCATAAGGGGCCATCAGGGCTCTTGGGTTTTGCGGTTATAAGGGGATTCTAAATCAATTTTAACCCTTAACACACTTGATCCGGAACCTACTGCAGGTTCCATTCCTGTGCGCTGTAAGCTGTAGCTTCAGGCCTAAGCGTGTTCCCGGAATAGCTTTTGGGAACGAGATGGGAATCTCTATAGAGATGAAAGAAAAAATGGAAAATTCATTTGAGATAATTGGATATTTTCCTGGAGTCATAGGTCAAATCACTACTCTCCACGCCGTGTACTACAAAGAGCATTGGGGTCTGGACCAATCTTTCGAGGCCCAGGTCAGCAGGGAACTTTCCGATTTCATCACCCGCTTTAACGAGAAGAAGGACAGGCTATGGAGTGCCGTCTCTGGAGATAAGTTAGCAGGATCCATCGCCATTACCGGGGACCGGGACCATCCGGATGATGCAAGGTTGAGGTGGTATATTGTTGACCCTCATTACCAGGGCCATGGCATCGGGAAGATACTCATTTCAAAGGCAATTGATTTCAGTAGAGAAACAGGATACAAACGGGTATACCTTTGGACCTTTGAGGGTTTGGATCAGGCCCAAACGATTTATGAACAAAACGGTTTTAAAATCGCCGAAGAGCGTAAAGTGGAACAGTGGGGTAATATAATCAGAGAGCAGCGGTTTGAATTATTCTTGAATCCTGATTGATCAGAGGAGGAATAAATGGAAATTATAGAAAAAGCTTTAGAGGAAGGACGAACAACGCTTTCAGAGTACGAATCCAAACAGGTCCTGGCTTCTTATGGGATACCGATCACGAGGGAGTTGATAGTTGATAGTGTTCAAGATCTCATCAACGCGACTAAGGAAATCGGTTACCCCCTTGTCTTGAAAGGTTGCTCGTCCGGTATTGCCCACAAGACGGAAAAGGGCCTGATTAAAGTAGATATCAGGAATGAAGAGGAAGCTAAGACGGCCTTTGAAGAGATCGCTGCTAACATAGGAGCAGAAGATGCAATCCTGGTTCAGGAGATGGTGAAAGGCCAGAGGGAACTCGTCATTGGGCTCACCCGCGATCCCCAGTTCGGCCCGTGCGTCATGTTTGGGCTCGGGGGTATATTTACCGAGATCCTGAAGGATATATCGTTCCGTGTCGCCCCTCTCGAAGAAAGGGATGCCTTGGAGATGATGAAGGATATAAAAGGGCACAAGATCTTAGAGGCGGTGCGTGGTATGGAGGCTGCTGACCTGAATACTTTTTCCCATATCCTGATTAAGGTGGGGCAGATCGGCCTTGAGAATGAGCGCATAAAGGAGATCGACATCAATCCGGTCATCATCTCAGGAAGTCAGCCCGTGGCCGTAGATGCCTTAGTGGTTTTGGATAAGGATTTAGGCTGAGACAATTTGTAAGAAACGCAGATCGTTTTTGTAACATCGGAATTGAGCGAATGCCATGACATACCGTGATTTAATTGTCGAGAGGAAAGGGCCTTTGGCAAAGGTCATTCTGAACCCTCCAGAATTATTAAATACCCTTAGTTTGCGCCTGCTCAGGGAGCTGAAAGATGCGGCCCGGGAAATCCAAAAGGATCCTGATATTCGCGTGGTTATCCTGACTGGGGCCCGGGGGGTCTTCAGCGCCGGTCTCAATCTCAAGGACCCCGAGATCGACAAGATCATGACAGGGGGACTGTCCGAACGGCGGGAGCGAGTCATCCTTGGACCGGAGGCCTGCCAGGCCTGGGAGGAACTCCGCCCGGTGACAATGGCCGCTATCGAAGGATTCTGTATCGGGGGTGGGGTCTCTCTTGTGATCTCCTGCGATTTCCGAATCATGGGAGAATCCGCCTATATGCGCATCCCCGAGATCGAGTTGGGACTAAACTATAGCTGGGGCTCCATTCCCCGGCTCCTTCATCTCATCGGTCCTGCAAAGACCAAAAAGATGATTCTGCTGGCTGAAAAGGTACCCGCAGAAGAGTGTTTGAGATGGGGACTTGCCGAAGAGGTGGCCCCGGATGGAGCAACCCTTGAGGCCGCTGAGGCCATGGCGGAGAAGATTTTGAAGAAGCCACCACTACCCGTGGAGATGACAAAGCGGGCCGTGACAAGCATCAGCACCGCGCTGGATCGTACAGGGATCTATATGGACGGAGATCAGTTTCTCCTGACCACTTACTCGGAAGACCATGCAGAGGGGAAGAGCGCCTTTCTGGAAAAGAGACCACCGCAGTTTAAAGGATCCTGAACATACACTTCAGATTCGCCTCTAATAAAGATGGCTTCCCTCCGCAGATCATATCCCCCTTATTTTCCGTATAATACGATGCCGAATAAGAAAAAAAGAATGGTTATAATCGCCAGCCATTTCGCAGGCGAGACCTATGGCTTGTTGGGGCCTCAGATGGCAGCCACAGTGATCCAAGAGAATACCCCCTATGAATGCATCGTTGTTGCTGTTGCACGGGAGGATGACAAAACAGCCCTCAAGAAGGGATTGGCAGACTACTTCGGGGGAGAAAGGCCTGTCATCGGTTTTTCCACATTGAGCGGTCGGCAAGATCTCTTGGCCCTTGCCAAAGGACTCAAAAACGAGGGTGTCTTCACTATTTTGGCAGGACCCCAGGCCGATGTGGACTATATTGGGGAAAAGGGCTGGGAGGATAATGATCACCGTTTTAAAGGCGTTTCAGATCGGTTTTCCATTGCTCTGCACGGACCGGCCGAACAGGCGATCGAACTCCTGCAGGATCTCGATGCAAGAAAGGGAGGAGAGATTCCGGGACTGCTTTGCCGTAGAGCAGACGGTGAGATGATTCAGAACCCCAAAATGGCTTGGGATCAGAGATTTTTGGCAAAGGTCGCCTGGGGCAATTTCTACAGAGTCGGAAAAGGGCGAATTGAGCCCATAAAAATCACTGCCGGCCAGGTGCTCCAGCAGATAGGATGTCCCCATGCGGCCAAATGGCGATGGGTGGAAATCGACTACCCGACATCCTTGGACGGAAAAAATGGCCGGAAGGTCGGAATTTGGTTGAAGGGTTGCAGCTTTTGCGATGTGGCAGTGGATAAAGGCTTCTATGGCGTGCTGGAGATGGGAACAGTCCTGGCGCAAATTGCCTGCCTGCCCGAGGCAGTGGATGGGAGAAAAATCCCATTCGAGCTTATCAACGAGAACGCCCTTCCGGGCCTCCCTAATTTACTGACCAAACTCAAAGAAAGGGAGGTTAGGCTCACCCAGATAAATCTCACCCTGAGGGCTGACTGGTTTCTGAAAGGGGAGAGGTGGTTGAGAGAGGCATTAGCGCTGGCTAAATCAATGGGAACGCGCATCCTCCTTGCATCAATCGGTTTTGAGTCTTTTGACGATAAGATATTGAACAACCTAAATAAAGGGCTCAACGTTGAGGTGAATCTTAGGGCGATTCAACTGATGCGGCGGCTCAAGGAGGAGTTCCCTGACGAATGGGGCTACTCCCGGGTAGATGGGGCCAATCATGGATTTATTCATCCCACTCCATGGGACACGGAGGAGACATGGGGGCATATCCAGAGCGTCATTTATAGGCATGGCCTGCCCGCAGACATCCTTCCCGATCACAGCATCCCCCTGATTATCCATCATGCCTCGGGGTTGGGGAATTGGATCCGGGAGGTTGAGAAGAGAGAAGGACTGCGGTTTGGGAGACTCGGGTCCATTATCGAGTGGTGGTAGTCGAGGACGTCCCGCCCCGCACACGGACTATTGTTGAAATAATTTCGACCAAGTCGAAAAAATTCCTTATGGGGAAAGCCCTCTACAAGGTCTATCCTTACAAACCCACTGCCTTCTCAGTAAAATCATAGACTGGAACGTCAATCATCTTCGCAGGTTTCACCGGCTGTTTGGCAAACTGCAACAAGGTGTTCGTGACTTCCGGCGTATAGAGCCTTTCCCCACATTTTGGGCAGACCTCGGCCGGGACATGCTCAACGAGGATATAGGTCTCATCCTCTTCATGGCTGAATGTTACCGTGGTCTTTTTTAATCCCCCCCCACAAAAGGCACACTTCATGGCTCGTTTACCTCCTTATCTTTCCTTCAATCCATTCTTCGGGATCTGGTTCCTATGGGCCTCATCCAGTAATTTAAACCGGCCCAGAATCTAACCTGTAAGCCATTACGCTTTTCCGATTCGAGCTCTATCTGCTGAACCCAAGAAGGGCCTTATTCTACCCAGATTCCTTTTCAAACGACTGCACCTTCAGGTCTCAGGAACAAGATTCGAATTAAAGGCAAAAAACATTCTCCTATTATGCACCGTATCTGCAATTTTGCGGCAATCGAAAATGAATAGCTGCTTCAGAAGACTCCGACAAAACTCCCTCTTCACATAGTGGGGTTTAAGGGCTATAGAGCCATTTCTGTAAACTTGGGCTGTTCCTCCCTGATCTGGCAAACGTAGTCTGAAGGCGTAACGACCGATCAAGAGTCTTGGAGGCATAGGATTCCAAAGGATACTTGTTCAGAATTTTTTTCCTAATTCCCTGCAGCAGATATGTCTTGAGGAGCATACCAAACATGCCGAAGTCCAAAGGCCTGCGCCATCCGATGATGAGGATATGCGGATCGTGCCCCGCCCATCGCGATTGTGCGCGCGGTCAAGCCTGTCTCCGAGCATAACGCTCAAAAGAGTGGTGTGCCCGCCTTATCTCGCAACAGGTTGAAATCAGGAGGGGCAACAGCTTCCAGCTATTTCACTGAGAGATTTCTTATTTTTTTCACAACCGCTTCATTTTTTTCTTGACAACAATTCAATACTGTTTTATATAGAGACCAAATAATTTCTATAGAGAATATTATGCACGTTTGGAGTGAGAAGAATGAAGCCGGAATATAAAAGGGTCCCTGCGTTGGATAAATGCTTCAGCATATTGGAGCTTTTTTCTAAGGAAAAAAAGCCGTTGGGTATCAGCGAAATAACAAAAACGCTAAGCTTCAATAAAAGCACGGTCTTCAACATGGTTCACACCCTCACGGATTTAGGTGTTCTCGAAAATGGTGATAATAAGTTTCGTTTCGGGCCAAGACTCTACGTGCTTGGTAAGGCGGCTGGAGAGGGTTCTGGGTGGATACATACGGTTCATCCCTATTTGGAGGAAATAAGCCAAAAGACGAATTTGACGGCATTTTTAGGTATACGTTCAGGCCTCGAGGCCATCATATTAGATAAAGCAGACTCGGCTTTTGACCTAAGAATCTCCTCTGAAATCGGAATGAGAATCCCCCTTGTTGCCGGAGCGCATGGGAAAGTTCTTCTATCGCAACTCCCGGATGCAAAGATCGACAAAGTCCTTCAACAGAACGTCCTCAAAAGATTTTCACCCCTTTCCTGTGTAACCAAAAAGAAATATATGGAAATGGTAAAGAAGGCCGGAGAAGATGGTATTGCTATCGACAAAGAGGAATATATTGAGGGTATCCGAGCATTAGCTGTTCCTTTAAATATCAACAGAGAGGTCTTGCAAGCCGCTATCTGGGCGGTCGGCCTGAAAGAGCAACTCAAAGATGAAGTTATTCCTTCATATTCAAATCTCCTAAAAGAAATAGCAAAAAAGATCGAGGACCGTTTTGGTTCATGATGTACAGATTTAAATCATTAAACATTCATAAACAATCTTGGGTATTTTTGATTTTCAGGTTTTCGTTATGAAATATAGAACGTTTAAGGAGGTTAACAATGGCCGAAGTAAAAAAAATTAGAACTGCATGCCGAAGTTGTCACGGGGGATGCGGCGTCATCGCCCATGTGAAGGACGGCA
>CAZFSF010000082.1:0-12915 GCA_964522045.1 uncultured Desulfobacteraceae bacterium | reverse complement strand
GCATCTCATGCAGCAATTACAATTTTAAGCATAGAGAGATGCAGGAGTTTAGGATTCTCATATGAAGAAAAGAAGTAAGAGATTATTGATCATCTTTTTCATCATACTTGTATCTTGTTCTGTTTACTATTTTTTTCATGAAATAATCGCCTATACCGGTGATGCCCATATACGGGCAAACTGGGTTCAGATCAGCCCCCGGATAGAAGGGCATATCAAGAGCGTTTTTGTTCGCAACAATCAATACGTTGAAAAGGGTATGGTTTTGATGGAGATTGAAAAACATCCCTACAATCTCATTGTCAATGAAAAAAGGGCAGGCGTCAAGAAAGCCGAGGCCAGACTTGATATCCTTAAGACCAAATTGAAGACCGCGACAGAAGATCTGAAGATTATGCAGAACAAGTATGCACTGAAGCTGAAGAAAAAAGAGCGGTTTCGTAAGCTCAAAAGGGAGGAAATTATTCCAGAACAGGAGTATGAGGACATTCTGGCTGCATTGGATGATACCAAGGCCAAATTGAATGAGACTGAGGAGGAATATAAATATAGCGAAGAATTGGTTGCCGTCCAGTTCACCATAATCAATTCTTCAAAAGCTGAATTGGCGCTTGCTGAATACGAGCTTTCAATGACCGATATCAGGGCGCCTTCTTCGGGCCATGTAACAAATGTCTACGTCAGACCGGGTGATTTTGCCAACAAAGGCCAGCCCATGTTTGGAATTGTGGGGAACGACGAGTGGTGGGTGGAGGCCAATTACAAGACAAATCTCCTGAGAAAAGTAGAACCGGGACAAAAGGTCTGGATATCAACGGGGCTTCATCCTTTCAGATTGCTTGAAGGGAGAGTTATCAGCATCGGATATGGCATCAGTCGAACCCCTCACCAAGACAAGACACTTCCATATATAAAGCCCACCATGGATTGGATCCGCTTAGAACGTCGTTTTCCGGTCAGAATAGACTTCGTTGATTTACCTGATGATCTGCGACTGCGTATGGGTGCAAACGCCAGGACTGCTATTAATCTGATCAACTAAGGGTCCAAATGGATCTGGGTCACCACCTACATCTAATGAATTCTGACCTGAGCGCGGCTGTTTCCGGGTTTTCCTGGCAGAGCAGGCAAACCAGGATGGCGCTGAAAACGGCTGTGGCCTGCGTAGCTGCAGTCCTGATTACCCTCTCACTCAATATCGAGGACGCCTTTTGGGCCGGCATAAGCGCATTGATCATGATGAAACCCAATGTGGCCGCGACCTTCCAAAAGAGTTGGATGCGGGCCGGCGGGGCCTGTGTTGGATCCGGGCTGAGTATCGTAGTGACTTCCTTTTTTATCCAGTCCCCTCTCGGCTTTTCCATTGCAATTTTCTCATTGGCTACGGCCGGGTTCTATTCTGGTACAACACTTCGAACCGGTTATTTCTGGAGCTATATGTTCGGCCATATGGCGCTCATTTCCATGATATCTGTTATGGATCCCGATCTCACCATCCATGTGGCCTTCTACCGTGCCTCCGCAGTCTCCATAGGCGTCATCGTATCCTGTCTAATCAATATCTTGCTCTGGCCTGAATATGCTCATGAAGAACTGAATCAGAGGGGCACGGAATTCCGCGAAGAATTTTTCGGTTTCATCGATGACATAACGGGACAATATCTGACAAACCGGTATAACACGAAGGCGATTGATGACAAATACCAGCGGTTATGCAAAAATATAGACAACCATGCAAAACTGATTGAAGAGGCCAGGATTGAGAAAAGGCTTGCGAGAGGTCATCTAATCCTGCTCGACAAACAGATCGAAGTCTTTGGCGACCATGTCCGGCGGTTTATGGTGTTCTACCGGGATTTGCCCAAGGAGGAAAATTCAATATATCCACTATACTACAGGGAGATGTTCTCGGCCTTAATGGAAAGACTGAGGGGATGGATGACTGCAGGTGAACGCCCAGGCCGACAAATGAATCGGCTTTCACAGGAAATCAATGAAGGCTTCCTGCGGATCAAAGAGGCCTATAAGGAAAAGAGTGTTGAGGAAAGGGGAAACTATTCCATGCTGGATATGATGCTCTTCCACGAAGCAGTGTACTGTTTGAGGCGCTTTTATGATGACTTGTTAAGCCTTGATTCATCCAGTGAAGAGGTTCCCTTTGAAAAGAGGAAGAAGATGACGCCGAGTCAAGCTGAATCTGACACGATTCCCTTAAATATTTTTGGTCGCTGTCTTTCCATTCATCTCCTCATTTTGAAGTATTCCATCAAGGGCGGACTTGGCATTCTGGCTGTTTTCTGGCTTTGGCTGTGGGCAGAGATCCCCGGTGGTGGATTGAACATGTCTGTGGCCGTCATCACGGTGTTTCAGCTCGATCTTATGATGACCTATCAACGGGGCATTCTCAGGTTCTTAGGTTGTCTAATCGGGGGTGCGCTCGGCCTGTTCATCCTGGGATTTCAAATAGATTCCACCGTTATCATGTTCCTGATCATCTTTTTTTGCCTGTTCCCCCTTGCCTATATCTGGGGGAGCGGTCCCAACGCAGCCTATTTTGGAGTACAGGCAGGACTTGCCCTGATGGTTGCACTGTTGCACGAAGCCGGTCCCGCCACAAGCATTGCCCCGGCTATTGAGCGGCTTGTTGGTATTTTCTTAGGGGTCCTCTCTATCTGGACCCTTAACCAGCTCTTATGGCCCCAGGACCTGACCAGACATTTAGAAGAACAATTGGAGGCAGTTAGAGATAAGATGATCGCAGTGGGCAATTATTTTGAGAGGTTTTTCAGTCAGGATGGTAGAGGGGTGGCGGCTAAGATAGAGATGGTGGATATCAGTGCTGTCACATCGACCTTAGATGCCCTGCAAAACCAGTCTGAGTTGTCTGTTGAAAAATCTTTGGTTCTCCGGAAATGGTTAGAGGAAGTAAAAGGGGTAATTGGGGAAATCGTTGATTTATCAGATATGGAAAGGGCGCCAGTCCCTCTCCTAAACGAGATAGACCCTAATTTTGGCCCGAGACTGTCAAAAGCTGTGAAACAGATCGCTCGAACAGGATCTGTTCAAGAAATGAAAAAACAGCTTTTTGAAACGGATGATTTAATCAATATGACGAGAGACTTAGCCGAAAAACTAAGACTTGTAACATACGAAAGGGATATCCTTTTCAAGCAGCTCTGTTCCCACTATCTGCTTTCTTTTCGAAGAATCATTTTTGGATTGAAAAGGATGGTTGAACTGCAATCTCAATTAATTTCCAGGGCTGACAATATCCCCGAGGGGGAGGTAGTCGGGGGCCGTTTTACCTCACTTTCTACTGCTTAAACCTGATAAACTGCTTGGCCTTAAAGGGACCTCCGGAGACGGGTTCGGCTAAGGAGTGTTTCTCCATGACCGAGGTCACCTTTAATTCGCCTATATTTCCCCCAAACAGATAAATGGCTCTTCCGCTTCCGGATGGAATCGATTTACCCTCGGTAAAAACCTCAAAGCGATTGCCCTTTTGAAGCCCCACGTCTTTTCCGGCATTGATCATAATTGTGTTGTCTTCCACTGCCGAAATTCTACCTGTCCAGGGCTTCGCATTGAGCCCCTGTTCCACTACCTGGGCCTGCTCCTCTATGAGATCAGGGAGGGTTTCTCTTGAGATCTGTTGAATATATGCTTCCTCATCCTGTTCTTCCGCGTCTTCCAAGGAAAGAGAAAACTCATCCATTTCTATATTGGTCAACAAAAGGGTCTTGCTCGCTATATCTATTACATTTACCGCCACCGAGACGCCATATATCTTGCGCCAATCATCAAAGGGCCACCAGCCGGTATTTTGTGTGCTGATCTCCACCGGGTCCAGGACTCCAATGATGAGATCGTTCATGCCCAAGCCCTCTGCAAAATCAATAAGGCTTGAATTGGTCACAACCCCGAACTGGGGGGATTCCATGGATGAGGATGAAAAAACGCCATCAGGGGGTTTGTGGAGCAAAAGATAGGGTGATTTTTTCAAGAGATCATAGAATTGGTGGCTTAACTGTGCGGTCAGCTCAGGCCCAAGGCCTGCCTGGTCGATAAGATGGAACACCATTACATGTTTTTTGAGATGAGGCTGCCCCGGCAGGATCTTCCTGGCCCAAGACGCAGGCAAAACCTTCCTTGTCAAAGATTCTGTTGTGCTGCAACCTGAGGTAAGGACGAAAACAGGGAGCAATATTAGAAAAACCAATTCTAACAAACGTTTTACATTCACTCTATTTCTCCTAAAAAACAATCTCAAAAGAGTTAAACTCTCCTTGCCAGTCTTCTCGATTTTGATGGACCCTGATTACATTTGCCGCGGTTGGTCCCTCATGACACCAGGAAACAAGTTCTTTGACCTGATCCTCAGGCCCTTCAATTAATGCCTCCACTGCACCGTCAGGTAGATTCTTTACCCAGCCAAAAAGCCTTAAGGAGACGGCCTCCCTGCGCGTGGATTCTCTAAACCATACACATTGAACCCTACCCTCAATAATGAGATGCACTCTAACGTTATCCACGATCTTCCCCCAATAATCTCAAGAACTCATCCTCACTGAGAATAGCGACCCCTAAATCCTTGGCCTTCCGGAGCTTGGAACCCGGGGACTCGCCTGCTATCAGGTAGTCAATGTTAGCGCCCACAGAGGAGGCAATTCTTCCCCCATTTCGGGTGATGACCTCCTTGGCCTCCGAGCGCTTCATGGAGGATAGAGTTCCAGTCATTACAAAGGTTTTGCCTGCCGCAGGTGAGGCAGGGGCCAGGAAAGGGGCCTCTATTTCCATGCCGGACTGTATCAGCCTGTTGATATGATCCCGGTTGTGATGGTCCTCAAAATAGGCGCTGATACTTTCAGCGATCTGAGGTCCTATCCCGTCGATGGCAATCAGCTCTTCTTCTGTCGCCTTCCCTAACCGCTCTATATCTCTAAAATGGTCCGCTAAAATGGCGGCAACGTACTCTCCCACGTGCCTGATCCCGAGGGCATAAATGAATCTGGCCAATGTGGTCTTCTTGCTGTTTTCAATTGCCCTGAGAAGGTTGTTGGCGGATCGCTCCTTTATCTTGTCCAAGGTAATCAAATTGTCAAAACTCAGGCTGTACAGGTCCGCCTCCTCCTTTATTAGCCCTTTTTTTAGCAACTGTGCAACGATTTTGTCCCCAAGACCGCTAATATTCATGGCGCCCTTTGAGATAAAGTGTTTGAAAGATCCCTTTACCTGGGCCGGGCAATCGGAGTTCGGGCATCTTACCACGACTTCTCCCCCTTTTTTCACAACATCTGAGCCACAAACAGGGCATTGAGATGGTATTACAAATCTCTTCTCCCTGCCGGTTCTCTTTGACTTGATCGCCTTGACGATCTCCGGGATGACATCCCCGGCCCTCTGGACTATCACAAGGTCGCCCTCACGGATATCCTTTTTGTCGATCTCTTCCTGGTTATGGAGGGTAGCCCGTCGCACAAGGACACCGCTTACCTCAACCGGCTTCAGGTGGGCTACAGGCGTCAGGGCGCCGGTACGTCCAACCTGGACATCGATCCTGGTGATATTGGTGGTCTCCTGGGTAGGTTTGAACTTGAAGGCCATGGACCATCTCGGGCTTCTCGATTTCTGGCCGAGGCGGGCCTGCAGATCCAGCCTGTTTACCTTGATCACGGCGCCGTCAATTTCATAGAAAAACTGTGCCCTTATCTCCTCTAAATGCCTGCAATAATCTATTACTTCGGTCAGGGTATTGCATATCCGGATATAGGGTCTGTTGACTCGAAGTCCCCATTGCTGGAGCAAGATCATGAGCTCATGATGGGTGTCGCAGGAGAGTTCGCTTATCATCCCGATGCCGTAGCAAAACATGTTGAGCGGTCTCCTCGCAGTGATCTTCGGATCGAGCTGTCTTAGAGAACCTGCCGCCGCATTCCTGGGGTTGGCGAAGGGTGGAAGATCTCTTTCAACCCTTTCGTGATTCAGGTTTTCAAAGGCCTCTAACTCCATATAGACCTCACCCCGCACCTCCAATAGGTCAGGAGGCGGCAAGGCTTTCGTTTTTTGTGTCAGGGTCAAGGGAATGGTCAATATGGTCTTTATGTTCCGGGTTACGTTTTCCCCTGTAAGGCCGTCCCCCCTTGTGGAAGCCACCGTAAGGGATCCATTTTCATAGACTAATTCCACTGCCAGGCCGTCGATCTTCGGCTCTACCGTATAGTCAACAGGAGAATCGTTTCCCAAGAATCTCTTGACCCGCGTGTCAAAATCCCTGATATCCTGATCGCTGAAGCTGTTTCCCAGACTGAGCATGGGAAGACGATGCTTTACCTCGGAAAAAGTCTCCTGGGGTCTTGCGCCAACCATGTGGGTAGGCGAGTCAGGGGTTGCCAGTTCAGGGTGCCGCTGTTCCAGATCAAGGAGCCGCTTGAAAAGCCTGTCATACTCTGCATCGGATACCTCCGGATCATCCAGGCTGTAATAGCGGTGGTTGTGATACCTGATCTCTTGTCGCAGCTTTTCTATTTCAGTAATGATTTTGTCCATCCTGTCGGTCAGCCCCTTTATTGCACTACTTCCCCTTTGCTCTGTGTACTTTGTGCACTCTGCCTGCCCCGTAGCTCCGGGAGATGCTACTGGGGTGAGAGATTACAGCTTGCTAAGCTCTCTGAAAGGAAAAGCAGCAGCTCTCCTGCCAGGCGAGTGTTCTTTTTCAACAGGGGATTCGAAAACCCGGGCCTCCATTTGAGATCAAACAGTTCATCTGAAACCACGAACAACCCTGCCAAGGAAACAGAACGATAAGCGGCCACTGTCAAAAGGGCTGAAATCTCCATCTCCACAGCCAAGACTCCTTTTTCCTGAAATGCCCGCACCTTTTCCAGGGTTTCACGGTAGATTGCATCAGTAGTCCAGATCTCTCCCTTTGTAAAGGTGAGGCCTTGCTTTTCTAAGGATATCTCCAACATCTGGTTGAGTCTTGAATCGGATCTTGGGGCCCCATGGGGAAGGGGGTAGTGTTGCGAGGTACCCTCTTCTGAGATGGCCCGATCAGGGATTATTAGGTTTCCTATCTTAAGATCGGGCTGCAAGGATCCGCACCATCCTAAGACAAGGATCCTTTTTGCCCCCAGGACAATCAGCTTCTCCAATGCAATAACGGCATGAGGGGCCCCCATGAATGGGCCGGCTAATGTGATTGCGGGTCCGGGTCCCTTTTTGGTCCGGTACAGCTTGTAAATGGGAGTGTCACTGAACGGCACTTCCTCTGCCTTTGCCTCCCGGACAAGGTGTTTGAGCTCATGAGGGAGCATAACCATAAGTGCGTCGGGGCCTAATTGGGGGTCCCCTTTCCCCTTAACCGGGCGGATAATCCCTTCGCTTAAAGTTTCCGTTTGCATAAATAACGTCTTGGCCCTAAATCTGGGGAGGGTAGCTCGTTGTCACACAAAACACTCCCGTAAAAAGATCCACTTTTTGACTTTTTACATGGACGCCAATATTAGAGGGTATCGATTCCATTGGCAACCCCAAACTTGATGGGAGGAGGGAACAATGCAATAACTTGAGTGGAGCACCAACATTTTGGTGCGAAACTTGGTGAGATATGTTAATGTTTATAAAAAACTTTTTAGTATTCAAGAGATAATCGATTTTTGTTGACATAAATAGAAAAGCCGAGATATACTAATCGATTACTAAATTAGGATTTTGATCTCATGTTTGAAAGTTTATCAGAAAAACTTAATCGCACGTTTAAAAAGCTAACGGGACGGGGAAGGTTAACAGAGACAAACGTCCAAGACGCTTTAAAAGAGGTGCGTTTATCCCTTTTGGAAGCGGATGTCAACTACAAAGTCGTAAAAAAGCTGGTTTCGGACATTCGTGAACGAGCAATAGGGCAGGATGTACTTGAAAGTCTAACCCCGGGCCAGCAGATCATAAAGATTGTCAATGAAGAGCTGACCCGTTTAATGGGTGAAGCCCTGGTGGGGCTTGAGCTTGTGGGAAGAACCCCGCACTCATTGATGTTAGTAGGGTTGCAGGGGTCGGGCAAGACCACCACAGCCGCCAAATTGGCCAGATATCTCCGGAAGCAGGGTAGACATCCTTACCTTGTTCCTGCGGATATCTACAGGCCTGCCGCAGTAGACCAGCTAAAGAAATTAGGCTTACAGATTGACGTGCCGGTTCATCCCACCGATACATCTCAAGAGCCCGATAATATATGCTTAGAGGCATTGTCAATGGCTGGCGGGGAAGGGGCCGACCTCCTGATTATTGATACTGCCGGGCGTCTTCATATTGATGAGGCCCTGATGACAGAACTGGTGACGATCAAGGCCAAGATCAACCCAGCGGAAATTCTTTTGGTTGCTGATGCCATGACTGGGCAGGATGCGGTTAATGTGGCAAAGCATTTTGATGAAGCCCTGGATATCTCCGGGGTGATTCTCTCAAAAATGGAAGGAGATGCCAGGGGTGGAGCCGCCCTTTCCATCAAGGCGATCACCGGCAAACCGATCAAATTTGTTGGCGTCGGAGAAAAGATCAATGCCTTAGAGCCTTTCCATCCTGACAGGATGGCCTCTAAAATTTTAGGCATGGGAGACGTCCTCTCTCTTATTGAAAAGGCGCAGGACGAATTCGATGAAAATGAAGCCAAGAAGTTAGAAAAGAAGCTCAGGCGAAGCGAGTTTGATCTGGAAGATTTCAGGTCCCAGTTGAAACAGGTCAAAAAACTCGGCTCGCTTGAAGATATCATTGGTATGATACCTGGGATGGGCAAACTCAAAAAGATGGGGAATCTTAAGCCGGATGAAAAAGAACTGGTCAAGGTGGAGGCTATTATCAACTCCATGACTGCGGGGGAAAGGCGAAGGCACAAGATAATTAACGGGAGCAGAAGACAGAGAATTGCAAGGGGAAGCGGGACTACAGTGCAGGACGTAAACCGACTCCTGAAGAATTTTGTTCAAACGAAAAAGATGATGGAACGTTTTACCAAAAAAGGCGGTCTGGATATGCCATCCCTTTTTGGCTGAAAATTTGGTAAATAATCAGGTTCCGCTCTTAATTGGGCCGGGACCAAAATGAAGGTGAGGGGGTGATAAAATCAAATGGCAGTTAGAATTCGAATGACAAGAATGGGTGCGAAAAAGAAACCGTTTTATCGGTTGGTGGCAGCTGATTCGGAAGCGCCCCGGGATGGTAGGTTTTTAGATATATTGGGATATTATGACCCGATGAAGGATCCCGCAGTGGTGAAAATTCATGCAGATAAGATGAACTACTGGATCGAGCAAGGAGCACGCGTTTCGGAGGCAGTAAAGGCTATTTTAAAAAAAGAAGGAAAGATGCAATCCCATTCAGCGTCAAACTAGTGTCCATTCAGAAATGAGATAGTTTTTACAAGGTCAAGGAAGATAAGGATTTTAACCACAGGAATACATTGAGGTATTTCGAGGATTAAAATCCGAATCTGACGTGGAGATTGTGAAAAATAGCCATTTATGGATGGGCACGGACTAAAGACGTTTCCATTTAATCAAATGGGAGGTGAATCGAGATGAAGGATTTGATTTCATACATTGCTAAAGCTCTCGTTGATAAGCCAGAGGAAGTGGCCGTCTCTGAAATTGAGGGAGAACAGACATCTGTTATTGAACTGAAAGTAGCTAAGGAAGATCTGGGAAAAGTCATAGGCAAGCAGGGTCGCACCGCACGGGCCATGAGGACAATTCTCAGTGCAGCCTCCACAAAAATCAGGAAACGATCGGTTTTGGAGATTATAGAATAGCCTTGAACTCCGGTTCATCGGATAAGTTGCTTGTTTTGGGAAAGGTAATCAGGCATCACGGAGTGGAAGGTCTCCTCCGTGTCTGGTCTTATGCACGTTCAGAGGCATCATTTATCGATGCTGAGGAGATCTACCTAAGACCCGTTTCAGGCAAACTACACGGGTATCGGGTGCTGTCCGTTAGACCCCACAAAAATATCCTCTTGATGAAATTAGAGGGTCTGAATTCAATCGATCAGGCAGAAGAATTCAGAGGCGCTGAGGTCTTGGCTAAATATGAGGCCATTACCCGGGAAGAAGGCGAGTATTTTTGGTCTGAACTTATTGGTCTCAAGGTCTTTTCAGACACAGGGGACTATTTAGGAGCCATCTCTCGGATCATACCGGCAGGCGGTAACGAAATCTATGTGGTGGGGAATGGAGAGAAAGAGATCCTTGTCCCTGCCACGTACGAGGTGATCCAAGAGATCGATCTTGAAAAGGGAAAGATGACTATATCAGCCATGGAGGGGTTATTAGATTTGAATGAAGTTTGATGTCCTCACCTTATTCCCTGAAATGCTTGCCGCTTACCTTCAACAAGGCGTCTTGGGCCGCGCGGTAAAGAAGGGATTGGTGGATGTTAACCTGATTAATATACGTGATTTTGCCAAAGGAACGCACAAGACCACCGATGACCGTCCTTACGGGGGCGGTGAAGGTATGGTCATGAAACCGGGTCCAATCTATCGTGCCCTGAAATCGGTTGACAGGGTAGAGGGACGGGGCACTGTTATTCTTCTCAGTCCCCAGGGCAAACTGTTTGATCAATCGATTGCGTGGGAAATGTCAGGGTGGGATCAACTCATTCTTGTCTGTGGCCGTTACGAAGGGGTAGATGAGAGAATCAAGTTGACCTCTATCGATATGGAGCTGTCCATCGGTGATTATATCTTGAGCGGTGGGGAATTGGGCGCTATGGTCATTGTTGATGCAGTGAGTCGTCTGATTCCCGGTGTTCTCGGGAGTGAGAGATCCAATCTCGAAGACTCTTTTGAAGATGGGCTTCTGGAATATCCCCAGTACACCAGGCCAAGGGTGTTCCAGGACAAAGAGGCCCCGGAGATCCTCTTGTCAGGAAATCATGAAAAGATTCGAGTGTGGAGGAGAGAGGAATCCCTGAAGAGGACCCTAAAAAAAAGGCCCGACCTGCTTCAACAGGCAAAATTAACGCCTGAGGATAGGGCGATTTTGTCGGGATTATTATAGGAGGCGAGACCTTTGAAAAATACTCAATTTTGGTCAAGATCAAGGAAGGCGAAGATTTTAACCACAGGAATATATTGAATATTTCGAGGATTAAAATCTGAGCCTGACGCTGAGATTGGGTAAAAAGGGGTGTTTTGCAAAGGTCTCGGGGCGTAACGTTGCGTCTCTACATGGGGCTGATCCATTTTCCTGTTTACAATAAGAATTATGAGAGGATAGCCTCGGCCATAACCACATTAGACATCCATGATTTGGCCAGACTTGCTAAGACTTATGGTGTCAAAAGGCTTTTCATTGTCACACCTTTAGATGACCAGCAAAACCTAACAAGGCGTGTTTTAAGACACTGGATCGATGGTTATGGCGGCCAATACAACCGGCACAGAAAAGAGGCCCTTGAACTTGTTTGTGTCGTTCCGGACCTCGATCGGGCAGTAGAGGGAATTAAAAAAACAGAGGGAGAAACTCCTCTAATAATTGCTACAGATGCGAGACATGAAAAAAAAGATCGTTCCATGTCTTACGAAAAGGCAAGGAGCCTTATTAAAGAGGACAAGGCCGTTATGTTGTTGTTTGGCACGGCATGGGGTCTCCACGAAGAGGTTATGAAAAAGACCGATAGTATATTAGACCCTGTTTCAGGCAAAACGGGCTATAATCACCTCTCTGTAAGGACCGCGGCTGCCATTATTTTAGATCGATTAGCAGGAGAGATATAGGAGAATGATATGAATGTCATAGAAGCGCTTGAAAAGGAGCAGATGCGTGGTGATATCCCTGAATTCAGGCCGGGTGATACGGTTAAGGTATATGTCAAGATAAAAGAGGGGGAGAAGGAAAGGATTCAGATATTCCAAGGAGTTGTTATTAGAAAGCGTAAAGGAAACACCGGCGCTACTTTTACGGTAAGAAAGGTATCCTACGGAATCGGTGTAGAAAGGATCTTCCCTCTTCACTCGCCTATTATTGATAAAATCGAGGTCATCACAAGGGGTAGGGTGCGGAGGGCACGGCTCTACTACTTGCGGAAGCTGAGAGGAAAGGCCGCAAGAATCAAAGAAAAGAGGTTCTAATGTCAGGGCCTTCTGCCGGATTAAGAGAAAATCAGATATCAGCCCGAATGACAGGGGAAAGTGCGTCCCCCTGAAAATTTATCTCTTTTCCCGGAAAGCGCCGATCGCTTGACCGGTGATCCATTCTTTTATGAAGGGTTGGCCCGCAGCGCAGGGTATCAGTTGATTGCCGGCGTTGATGAGGCGGGACGAGGCCCGCTGGCCGGGCCGGTTGTGGCTGCAGCAGTTATCTTTCCTCCTAATCCCGAGGTGCCAGGGGTAAGGGACTCAAAGATGATGACTGCAAGGGCAAGAGATGCGGCCTTTGTTGTTATACATGGTGAGGCCTTAGCCACTGCTGTTGGTGTTGTTTCGCGTGAATATATTGATGAGTTCAATATCTTGAAGGCCTCTCTTGAGGCTATGGCACGCGCAGTGAAGGCCCTTGACCCAAGACCTGAAACCCTTCTTGTTGACGGCATCCACCCAGTTCCACTCCCCATAACTCAGAAGTGCCTGAAAAAGGGCGATCAGATCAGTCGTAGCATCTCTGCTGCTTCTGTTATTGCCAAGGTCTATCGGGACAGGATCATGCGTTCTTACCACAGGATGTACCCGGTCTATGGTTTTGATAAAAATAAGGGATATGGAACTCGTCAACACCTTGAAGCCCTGGAACGGCATGGCCCATGCCCGATTCACCGTTTGACCTTTAAAAGGGTGCTACGCGATTGAAATTGGAAAGTTGAAATTTGAAATATCTTTGGCTATCCTTTTGCCACATTTTCAAGAAGCTGAAGTGTTACTATCTGTAAA
>CAZFSF010000081.1:11819-12973 GCA_964522045.1 uncultured Desulfobacteraceae bacterium | reverse complement strand
ATTTTCCGCCTTTTCGTTGATAGTCTCCAATCTGCCTGATATGGATTTGGAAGCGGCTTCCATATTTCCCATGGCATCCTCCATACGCGCAAGGTCTGCTTGACCCTTGCTTGCAAAGCCCGCAGTCTCCTGGGACATTGATGCCACCTGCTCCATCGTATTCACTAATTCTGTTGCAACTTCGGAAATCTGCTCCACCGACTTCACAACCCTGTTGGTAGATTCCATCTGGTTTGCCATGGTAGCCTCCTGCTCTTTGGCAGTGGCGGCCAATTCAGTTGAAGAAGATGTAACCTGGATCCCGGATCGCTGCACCTGTCCGACAACCTTCCGAAAAGATGTGGCCATCCCATCTATGGCCCTTAGTAGCTTCCCGATTTCGTCTTTCCTCGTGACATTAATGCCCACAGCAAGGTTAAAATCAGATAATTTATGAGCAATCTCCGAAACATCCTTCAAAGGTTTAAGGACCAATGCCCTCAAGAAAAATATCAGAGATACAACCAAGGCCAGGAGTATGACAAAAACCCCGACAGTCTGGCTTGCAATGGCACGATTAAGCTCAGAACGAGAAGCGTTTTCAAAGATCTTTGCCTCGTCGGAGGCCTCTTTTTTCCGAGTTTTGATCTTCCCCTTTAGTAAGGTGTCAATGTAGTAAACCTTAAAATTGCCGATTTTCTTTGCATCTTGCATGCAATCTACAGACACCGATAGGCTCTTATTAAGTTTCAAATTTTGAGGAAGTGCATCTCCTGTCATAATAGCGGGATTTCTCCAGGCAGCGGCAAAAGGCTTGCCCTTCTCGTCCAGGACCTTTATAGCTACTATTTCAGGATAATTCATATAAGGGCGGAGAGATTGCTTCAGGCCGTCTTGATCAAGGTTGTATAGATATGTGGCCCCAATGCCACGGAGGATTTCGGCATTAAACTTGACGTGTTCCATGAGAGACTTTTTTTCTTCTTCGGCCCTGTCATCAATAAATTGATTTATCCCAGACAAGATTTTTTCGGTAAAGGTATCAACCATTCTTATTTCGAATTTAATCAAAACAAACCCGCCTAATAGGACCAGGGTGCACACTATACCGCAGGCAGATGCCACTATCTTTGTAACTATACTCCAATTACGCATGACTATACCCCTTAATCTCT
>CAZFSF010000081.1:0-11719 GCA_964522045.1 uncultured Desulfobacteraceae bacterium | reverse complement strand
CTGTTATATATTTCTTAACGATTTCATCGTAGCGACCGGAGTTGCGCAACTCCTTTAGGCCCTCATTGAAATCATTCCTGACTTTTTCATCAACAAACGCAACGCTAAAGGGCGTTGGTGGAAAGATATGCCACATGTCAATCGGCTTAGAGGTGTCCACCACATGGTTGTGCTGGCGATGGTAGTAAAAAATATTCTTATCTAAAACAACCGTATCCACGCGGTTACTGTATAATAAATTAATCTGAAGCTGTTGTTTCGGTATTTCTCTATACTCATGATTTTGCTTTGCCATGGAAGCAAAATCCTTTCCCAAATATAGGGTTGCATCTTGAAACGCGAGGATGCTTTTCCCTTTGAGCCCATTAACGTCCTTAATATTGAAGCTATTCTCCTTCAAACTGATCACAACATTTTCACAAACAATGTGTCCATCAGAGTAGAAGGCCTCTATGCCGGAGTCCGGATTGATGGTCAAGGCCCCATCTACCTCCTTATACTTAAGCGCTCTTTTGACACGCGCAAATGGGACATATTTTGGTCTGATCGTATACCCCTTATCCTTAAGCGCCTCTCGCACAATATCGAGTTCCATCCCCGATTTGGTCTCCGGGATATTATAAGGGGGTATGGCCAACCCGACTGCCAGCGTTAGCTCTTTAGGGGCTGCAAACGAAGGACAAGAAGCAAAGACGACGACAAAGATCGATGCCAAAATAGCGTACTTGAGCAAATGAATATTGATCCCGCGGCATCGCGGGATTGAATATTGAATATTTGAGGAGGTTTTCAATTATCAATCCCTTTAGCTAACCTTGAACCGTGAAACCTCTTCTTTAAGGGTTCTCGAAGCCTCGTTCAATTGTTCAATAGCGGAAAATGATTCTCTTAACGATTCGGCGGTAGTATGCATATTTTCACTTAAGTTTGCAATGGAGTTATTTATCTTCCGAGCATTTTCGGATTGCAGACCCATGGACACATTAACATCCTCGAAGCTGGGGGACAGGCTCTGAACCTGCTCGATGATTCGCGTTAGCTGTGAACTGATTTTACCGACGTCTTCCGCGCTGCGATTTACTTCTGCTATGAATTTGTCCATTTCCATAACGCCGGCAGAAACCGCAGATTGCATCTCCCGGACCATCTGGTCGATATCCAGGGTGGCCACGGCAGTCTGGTCCGCTAACCTCCGTATCTCTCGCGCCACTACATTGAACCCTCTCCCGTACTCTCCTGCCTTCTCCGCCTCAATGGCCGCGTTCAAGGAAAGGAGGTTGGTCTGATCCGCAACCTTTGTAATGGTTGTTACCACGTTCGTGATATTTTCCGCCTTTTCGTTGATAGTCTCCAATCTGCCTGATATGGATTTGGAAGCGACCTCCATATTGCCCATGGCCTCCTCCATGCGCGTTAAGTCTATTTGACCCTTGCTTGCAAATCCTGCCGTTTCCTGGAACTTTGCTGCAACCTGCTGCATGGTCTCTACCAATTCCGTTGCAACGTGAAAGATCTCTTCTGCCAACCTCACCGCCCTTTTGGTAGATTCTACCTGAGTTGACATGGTGTTCTCCTGCTCTCTCGCAGTGGCGGCTAACTCGGTTGAAGATGAGGTAACCTGGATTCCGGATCGCTGAACCTGACCAACTAAGGAATTAAGGCTTTCAGTCATGGTCTTGATGGAACTGAGCAGGTGCCCTGTTTCGTCCTCAGAACCGACCTTGTCTCCCGTATCATCCTCCACGGCCAATGACCTGACAGAGGCGGCAGCCGATGAAAGATCACCCCTGGCGATCTCTTTTGATATGCCGGTTATCAGAATGATTCGTTTGGTAATCTTATTTCCCAAAAACAAGGCAACCCCAATAACCGGGACAAGCATAACAAGTCCGCTTATGAGCATAACCCAGAGCATCCGGGACATGGAGGCTTCAACTTTTTGTCTTGCATCATAGTAGTCGTCTTCATAGGCGCCGGCCCCAATCACCCAATCCCATGGTCCAAAATAGCTGATGGCTGCCATCTTCCACCTTTCCTTAGCCTCGCCGATATTCCGCCAGGGATACCGCTCGAACTCCACCTCACCCTTTTTGAGCTTAATCCCCTTATTTACTATCGCCTGGATATAATAACGCCCATCTGTGTCTCTTGAATCCCAGATGTTCTCACCATCCCGTTCGCCATTCTTCGAGATTATGTAATGCCCCTTATGGTGGGCCAATTTGCCGCCAAGAACATAGACATATCCTGTCTTGCCGACTTTCATATCCAGGATGACCCGTCGTAGACTTTCAGGAATCTTATTGGGCATTCCTGTAAACAGCATACCGATGACCTTCCCCGTCTTGTCAGTGAACGGCTTAAAGGCAGAAATGTACCATTTATTGTTCACATAAGCCAAGCCGATGAAAACCTTCCCCTGAAGCACGGCTGAAATAACAGGATCATGGACGCCGTTATTTATGGCGGGAATATAGCTCCCAATGGCACGATAACCGTCTGGGGTAGCCAAGGTCGTTGCCACCTGTATCATATCCCCCTTTTTATTCATAATCTGAAAGATGGCGTAATTTCCACCAAATTTTATTTTGACTTCATCTATATAGGGGGTCGAGTCATTTAGCTTTCTGTTTTGTCCGAGCCATGTAATATCATCAATAAGCATTTTGGGAAGGGACACCTTCTCTTCTTCCCCAGTAATTTGATTAACAGCGTTCCATGAAACTTTTTCATGGGACAGGGAAAACCCCCCAAGTGCTGAAAAAAATGACTCCACATCCTGCATGCGCCGCTCTACATCCTTTTTAATCATGTCGCTCGTGACCTGGCAGGTATCCCGAATCGCAATAGCAATACGTTTCATACTGTCATGTGCCAAAAGATCCAACTCACCTTCAATTTTCTGAGTGACATTTCTCTTCTCCATAGATGTCAGAACAAAAATGACGAGTACCGGCAGTATCGCCGCCACCACCGGCAGGCCGATCACCTTGTGCTTTAGCATCAATTTCATCGCGTTCACCTTGGGATTGTCGATCCAGTCAGTTTACCTTGAAGCGTGAAACCTCACCCTGTAAATCCTGAGCAGCCTCTCTGAGATATTCTGCCGCAAGATTGAATTCCCGCAGGGCTTCCAGGGTGTTCTGGGTTACAAGATTCAAATGGTTCATGGTCTCACTGATCTGGCCTGCGCTCTGAGACTGGGCCTCCATCCCTTCGTTAACTATTTGAAAACGGGGGGATAGAGCACGCACTCTCTCCATAATACCGTCAAGTTGGTTCCCTGTCTTATTGATTTTATCGACAGCAGAACTTACTTTCCGCGAAAACAGATCCATTTCAGTGGCCCCGGCCGATACAGATGCCTCCATCCCGTTCACCATATCCTCAATATCCAATACGGCTACCGAGGTCTGATCTGCCAATCTCCTGATTTCTCTTGCTACCACGGAGAACCCGAGGCCGTATTCACCGGCCTTCTCAGCTTCAATTGCTGCATTAAGAGAGAGCAGGTTGGTCTGATCCGCTACCCTGGTAATCGTAGACACAATAGAGCCTATATTCAAGGCATTTTCTTTGATTTCCTCAAGCTTCGCAGAAACTGATTCCGTTCCCTTCAGCACACCCTGCATTGACATTTCCATCTCTTCTAAGCCTGCCTGACCAGATCCGGCCAGGACAGCGGTCTCAGACGCTGCCATTACCACCTCATTCATTGTATCGGCTAAAGCGCTTGCAGTAGCGGAAATCTGCTTTGAGGAAACACTTGCCTGATTGGTGGAAGTCGCCTGGTCACTGATTGTAGCCTCAATCTGTCTTGAGGAAGCAGCTATCTGAGTTGATGAAGAGGCTACCTGGGTTCCGGAACGCTGGACCTGACCAAACAAGGAATTGAGATTTTTGTTCATACCTTGAAATGCGCCCAATAACCGCCCGGTCTCGTCCTTATCCGAAGGACTGCTATGCTCTATGGTAGCCAAGGATTTGGATGCGCTAATTAGATCACCTTCTGCAATTTCCTGCGCAACATCCGTCAGTTTGCTGATTGGGTTGCATATGCGCCTCACCATGAACAGAGCAATAAGAAGATATAAGACAATCTGCACCAAAATGACAATAAAGGATGTGTACATATTTGAGCGATTGAGCTCGTTGATGTTTGCATAAAGCTCCTCATAAGGAGCCAGAATGCCGAGGACTGTTCCGGTCCTGGTCACGGTATAGAACAGCAAGAAATTACTGTCGTGTAGAGATAGAAGCTTCACAACAACTTCTCCAGGCCTCACGTTTCTGACCTGTTCGAGTTCCTTCCCCCAGGCAAGATCATCAATGTTTCTTAGAACTTTGGACGGATCAGCTGGAAATGATATCAACAGACCGCTTGAAAGATCCACTGCAAAGGGGAGAGAGTTTGGGGTGACAGTCATCCTGGCCACCATCTCCTTTAAATCCTCTAAGCTGAAATCAACGGTGGAAAGACCGATTAGTCTGCCCTGCTGGTCATACATAAGCGCATCGACGGTAATCATAAGGGCTCTGGTTGCTGCTTCATCAAAATATGGATCCGTCCAGTAGATCCTGGAGGGTCTTTTTTGTGATCTGTTCCATCCCTTTGGAATGGCAAGCCGATACCAGGCCTGGTTGTGGTAATCATAGGTGGTTGTGTTCAGGCCCCAGGTAAAAAATACCTGGTCATTTTTTCTGTAAACATACGGCCCATAATATCGCTTTTTATCAAACAGGACGTAAGGTTCATACCACAGACCGCCCCCGATCGCTTTTGGCAGCTCTTTGAAATTATTGATTAGATATTTCTTAATCTGTTCGGTAATATCCTGGTTTGTTGTCTTGCAGACTGCAAAAAAGGCCTGCCCCGCCGTTGCAAGATCCTCCGCATTCCTTTCCATGAGAAGCATTGCGGATCCGATTCTCTCTGCGTTTCTTCCGATAAGCGCCTTAATATGGTTTTCGGTTTCAATTCGCAGACTATTTCCGATAACCCTGGCATTATAGATTAACAGAATACAGCCCAAAAGCGAAGCGAGCGTGATAATGCCGACCATAAGAAGGATCTTTAGCTTTAGAGTGAGATTCATGCCGCAACCTTCTCCTGGCAAAACTCCATTTTTGTCACGCAATTGTAGAGGAAACTCCAGCTTCGGGGTTAGGAAAGGCCATTCTTGGGCAGCCTCTTATGAAATCAAATTACCACCGCATTTTTTATAAAGGAGATCTGCATCTTTGACTTATTAAACTTAGATAAATTGAGTTGGTGGGTCAAGGTAAATCTTTGGGAAGGTTAGCGAACCAACTTCAGCATGCAGGAAAAGTAGAGGCCTGTTTCAAGAATCACTTCTGGCCCTCTTTGTCAAGTAGCTTTTTGTAATAGATCTCGGTTTCCCCCATGAGAGGAGAACCTTTCCCCATCATATTCAATTGCATTATCTTGAAATTGATCTTCTTGATCTGACGATATTTCTCCTTTTCATCCGGAATAATATCTAACATATCCTCCATCTGCCGGATATCTTTTCTGAGCTGGAGTTCAGGGGGAAGGCAGTCTGCATTTTTCAGGATCTTATAAACCAGCCGCAGGTCTTCGGGAATATTACTATCGTCTTCGATATTGATCGGCTCGCCATGGCCGGGAAGGTCATCAAAATCCCCCCTCTCCTGGGCCTCTTTGATTCTCTTTTCCACAATTTTTTGAAAAGCGAACATAAACCGTTACCTCAACATACGGGGAAGCTGTCCGAAATCAGTTGTAAATATACGATTGCTCCCGGCATTTCAAGGAAAATGCATAGGAAACCTCAAAATATCCCGCTTAACAATCCAGATGCTATTCGATATTCCCAGACTAAATCAAATTACCACCCCCAGAGGAGTTCAGGGATGAGCTTACACGAACCCGGTTGAGTTCTTTCATGTTTTCTTTTCTCTCTACCACTGAGCTCCCGGAGGTCAATTTGACTGAAATCTCTGCTAACACACCCTGTTACCGAATTGGGAGGCCTTTGAGTATCTCTTTGTGGTTGCAGAACCGAGGTTGATTTAAGGAAAACAGGTCATGAGCGTCAATAAGCCGAGCGACACGATTTTTAAAAGACGTTTGAACCTATGGATCTATCTGTTCCTTACCTTGGCAACACTTATCGTCTACTGGCAGGTAACGAATCACGGGTTTGTCAACTATGATGATGATCCCGCTGGGCGGGGAACCCTTGAACCTTTCATCCAGAGGTTCTCCATGGAGCATCATCTCAAACTCGGCCTACCCATCTCCTGACAGGATCCTTTTATGGATACCGCCCCTATTTCATGCTGTTAAGCTATCCGCACAACATTCAATTTGTGGAGTTATACTGCAAGATGAATCTCAAAATGGCTGGTTTTTGTCGTAAAGAATTTTTTGTTAGGAAGAGTATGCATATTGATATAGCATGTTAGCCGCGTCCGGTTAATTCCACGTTCTGCCCTTAAATTTCTCTAATATATAATTGCGCTTGACGTATTGACAAAATGTAACTACAATATCATTATGGGTTTTGAATGAGATGATAAAAAACGCAAAACCAATATAGAAAAGCATGGGATAGATTTCATCAATACACCTATGATTTTTGATGGTTACACTCTTACTATTGAAGACGATCGATATGATTATGGAGAAGAGCGTTTTATTACATTTGGGATTCTTGAGCGAAGGGTCGTTGTGGTTGTGCATACAGAAAATGACGACTCAATAAGAATTATTTCAATAAGGAGGGCTACAAAATATGAAGAAAAAGTATATTTCTCACAAATCCCGGACTGATTGGAATCGTGTCGATAAGCTACGTAATAAGGACATAGATCTTTCTGAAAATCCTGAGGTTACACCCGAAATGTTTGCAAAAGCAGTTCTAAGAAAAGGTTTGAAACCTGTGACTCGAAAAACTCAGGTTACTTTGCGAATTGATGATGAAGTGCTAACATGGTTTAAAAACCAAGGAAGAGGTTATCAAACACGAATAAACTCTTTGCTTAAGGCATACAAAGAAGCAAACCAAAATGAACCTGGCAGAACAATTTAATGCACTGGAGCGCAAACAGCCGCGCCCAGTGATTAATGCGATATCATTATAAGGCAGTAAAAAGGGACGCAGGGGGAGTGTCCTATCATCTCATCAGTTGATATCAAAGCCGAGCCGGGGAGAGAGCATGTTTTTTCAAAATGGAGTAGATCTATATTACGAGGTGCACGGCCAGGGAGAGCCCCTGGTCCTAATCGCAGGCCTGACGGCCCACAGCGGAAACTGGCCTGCCCAGCTCCCGGTGTTTGCCGGCAAGCGCAAGACGATTCTCATCGATAACCGAAACTCGGGCCGAAGCGCCGTGACCGAAGATGGGAACGTACCGGCCATGGCCGATGACGTGGCCGCCCTCATGGACCATCTGGGTATCGCCCGGGCGGACGTCCTGGGCCGCTCCATGGGCGGGTACATCGCCCAGGAGGTGGCACTCCGCCATCCCTTGCGCGTGCGGCGTCTCATCCTGGAATCCACGGCCCCAGTTTCCTCGGTACGAAATAACATGCTCTTTGAACATTTGCTGCGCCTCATGGAAGGGGGCCATGACCAACGGATCGTTGTCGGCATGTTTTTTTTGTGGGAGAATTCCCCATTTTTGATGGCCGATTCGGTTCTTTTTGATCAGGCCCTGGAACAGGCCATGGCCGATCCCAATCCCCAGACGATCCAGGGATTTAAGAATCAGGTCCGGGCCATCCGGTCCCACGACACCCGTGAAAGGCTGAACCAGATCTCCGCGCCATGCCTGATCATAGCTGCCGCCCAGGACATCTTGATCCCCGTGGAGGAACAAAAGACGCTTTTGGAAGGCATCCCCGATACCCGGTGGTTGTGCCTACAAGAGTCCGGGCACGGGGTGCACGCGGACCAGGCAGAACGCTTCAACAAGGCCGTGCTGGACTTTTTAACCTGATTTTTTGTTTTTTGATGTCACTGCAAAACCCTTCCAATGGGCCAGGTCAAGCAGATCAGATCGACTCCGGAATGTGGGATATAAGAAGTAAACCCTATCCAGGTTGATAATCCCTAAGAAATAGAGTCACGACAACACTGCCTGTTAATATCAAAAGACTACCGATGATAAAAACATAAGAAAGACCAAAGACATCAAGGATGATCCCCGAAAGAATTGGAGACACAATCATTCCCAGGCTCCAGGCAGCATCGGTTATAGTCATGAGAGATGCCATCCCCATAGTGCGCCCAAGCTGTCCGGTGATAACAAGTCCACCTGGCAATGCAACACCATTGGCCATGCCCATGAGAATATTAAGCAAAAGGATCATGACAAATCCTTCAACAAATGGCATCCCGAATACGGTCATTCCGGATGCAAAAGTGCCGAAAATAATAAGATACTTTGGATTAACCCGGTCAGCAAGATTGCCACAGGCACGCTGGAGAAATGCGATAAGAAAAATGTTAGCACTTAAAATTACACCGACTTGGGAACTTGTCAGATTGAGTTGCAGCGCAAAGATCGGCAAAAAGGTATAGACAGCCCCCTGTCCTGAGGCAGAGAAGAATCTCATTATAAAAATTCCGAGGACAACTCGATGGGATAGCATTCTTCTAATTGAAGAACTTTTTCGACTTTCTCCAGACCCATGGCTCTGGTAGTCTGAAGGTATAAATATCATAACCAGTATGCAGGTTAAAAGCGCCAGGACACCCATGGCATAAAACGCAGCATTCATCCCAAAACGGTCACGGATAGTACCTCCCAGAACAGGTCCGACACCAAGACCGAGCATAACAGCCATATTCAGGGTTCCCATATACAGGCCAAGTTTTTGTTTTGGCGCAATATCAGCTGCAAGAGCCATGGCAATGGGTACAACAAGGACTGAGGCCAATCCGTGGGCGAACCGAACAAGAATAAGCGTTTCAGCGTGTGCCGGCAAAACATAAAGCACCGAAATAATGGCATAGACAAAAAGTCCTGTCACAATGAACTTCTTTCTTCCCCACCTGTCGGAAAGCCGCCCTGCAAATGGATTGAAAAGGGTCCGGGAAACGTTAAAACTGGCAATAATAAGACCGACTAAAAAGCCCCCTGCACCGAGTTCCACAGCATATACCGGTATGAGTGGCCAAATGATTCCAAGTCCGATCATTGCCACACCGACCGAGACGGAAAGTAAAAAAAGAATTCCAGAAGAAGATTGATTCATTATTTATGCTTTTTAGTAAAAAAATGGAGATCAGGTCCGGTGGCGACTGTTAGTCACTGAAATGACAATTGGACCTTATGGCATGGCGGCACGGTCGGACAAGCGGGACCGCCCTCTTTCAGGAAGAAGAAGTTTCCTCCAAATATTGATTGCAGAGACGAATCGCCTTCGTGGGATCAAGGGTCTGTGCATCGGCCCCCACCTCTTTTCTGGCAAAATCCGTTGTGACACCCCCACCGATTATGACAAACGTCTTTTCCCTCAGCCCCTTTTCCTGCAGAAGAGATACAGCTTTTTTCATTGAGACGAATGCCGGTGTGATGAGAGCCGAAAGCGCGAGGATGTGAGACCCTGTTCTCTGTATTTCTTCCACCAGCCTTTCAGGTGGTACATCCACTCCCAGATCATGAACCAGGAAGCCCTGCGCCCGCATCATGGTGATCACAATGTTCTTCCCCAGATCATGTATGTCACCCTTTGGGGTTCCGAATACCACTGACCCGGAGGTCTCGGGAGCCCGTCTGGAAATCAGGACCGGCTCCAGGATGGCGCTGACTGCCTTGAAAACCTCGGCCGAGTAGATAAGCTCGCTCAGAAAAAATTCGCCTGTCTCAAATTTTTCCCCCACCTCTTCCATGGCCTCCCTGCACGCACCGAGGATCGCGAAAGGATCCGTACCCGATTCAAGGGCCGCCTTTACCAGATCAACTGTCTCCTGCCGCTTCATACCGAGAAAAGTCTTTTTCAGCTCCTCTTTCATTATCATCTCCTATTATCATTTTGGTATTGCGTCTACCAGTTCCCCGGATACTCCTTTGCCACGTCAATCATTCTCTTTACGTTTTCAAATTTGGCGTCCACCGGGCACTCGCACCCGGTTGTCAATATGAAACCCCCGCCCCGTCCGACCTGGTCAATCAATCTCCGGCAGTATTCCTCCACATCCTTCGGCGTACCCAGGCTAAGGAGGGCTGCAGGGACATCGCCGCTGATGCACATATGCCCATCCAATATTTCTTTTGCCTTGAATATGTCGGTCATTCCATCAAGGTCGCACACACATTTTCCCTTTGGGAGCCCTTTAAGATAAGGCAGATTTATGCCCCAATCCGTGTCAAAATGAAACCACGGGGTTATTCCCTCTGAAAGAAATGCATCCACATAACGTTGAAGGTAAGGCCATTCAAATTCCTCGAAGATCTCCGTGCGATAATAGAATCCCGATCCCCGCTCCAGCACGATGAATACAAGGGGGATACCGGTTCTCTTGATCACGTCCAGGGCATTTTGAATAAGATCATCGCAGGTGGCGTCCATGGCGGCCTTTACCTTCTCCGGGACCTCGTACAGGTCCATGGTAAACTGGGTGAGGGTCCGGCACATGGAAAAAGCCATGATGGAGGAGTCCACGTACGCCCCGAAAAGTGGATGGATATCCATGCCATGATAAATCTCAACCTCCCTTATATACTCTTCCAGAAGCCGGTCTTGGGTTAAGGCCGCCTTTTCGATGCTGCGGCCGCCACTCATCACCTGATAGTGTTCCTTCCAGAAGGCATTCCAGCCAAGGGATGCGATCTTGTCATAATCCTCCCTTGCAAAAAGCTCCCTTTCATCAATTTGATTCAATTCATCTTCACCCAATTGCCTTCCGGGAATCAGTACCCTTACGGGCGCCGCGCAGAAGACGCCCCCGATCATGGGCCAGAAGAGGTTGGGCTTGTACAGTCTGTCGTATCCGCCCAGGTCCTCAAAGGTGTCCATCACCGCCTTCAGACCCGCGTCCAAGTCCCGCCAGGCCTGTCCCTGGGTCAACCCCTGGCATCGCGGCGCAAAGGCCGTTATCAAAGGCATGACCGGCACGCGGTCCGGCCTTTGAATGGCCACGGCGGCCTCAAATCGCTCCATCCTCGACATGGTCTCCTGAATCATCGCCTCTCTCCTTCTCCGCCAATCATGTGTATCATGTTAATTTGATTATATCTGGCGTGAATATAGTCCAACAGTGCCGCCGCATCAAGGGGAATGTTTTATGAGATTCGGGTTCTTGCTCCGGGTTAAAACCCTGCAATTGCCTGGCCCATCCACGATAGGCCGCTAATGTCTTAGGAGAATAGTGCCTCAACTTGATTTCAACCCCTCTTTTTTACTTGATAATATTCTTTTTTTATTTTTTAATGGTACTCTCTTGTCCTTATCAGCGAATTCTATATCAAACGATATTGACATAGCACAAAGTGCCTGTTGTTGTTCGGTTTGATTCTTTTCCTTTAATTTCTTAATAATATAAGTAAGACTTTCCTTATTTGATTGATTAAATCCATATTTATAACAAAATTCCAAATAATAACGTAACCATTTCGTATAATAGAAGCGCGATCTTTCCGGGATCTTTTTTTGAACCAGCAGTGCATCATAAAGCACTCTTATTTAGTGTCCGAACGAAAACTAGGATTTTTTGTTCAGATCAAG
>CAZFSF010000080.1:0-13162 GCA_964522045.1 uncultured Desulfobacteraceae bacterium | reverse complement strand
TTTCCAACAATGATTTGAAAATAATGATCATCAGCGCAGATCACTGGCTGTCATTACTGCCGTAACGGAATTTGTAAACATCGAGGCTTTGTCAAAAAGGGGTCTGCCTTTGACTCTTGTTCTATTTTTTCGGGTTGAGGGACGGTCAAAATAAATAACAACGTTAGGGTAAAGAAAGGAAGATATGTTTCGATTCATTCATGCGGCGGATATCCATTTAGACAGCCCCCTGCGAGGGTTGGAGAGTTACGAGGATGCCCCTGTGGAGGAAATCAGGGGGGCAAATCGGAGGGCCTTTGACAATCTGGTGGAGCTTGCGATTGAAGAGGATGTCAGCTTTGTCCTATTAGCCGGGGACCTCTACGATGGAGAGTGGAAGGATTATAATACCGGTCTCTTTTTTGCAGAGAGGATGGGGCGGCTGAGACGGCAGGATATTCGGGTTTTCATGGTCTCGGGGAACCATGACGCGGCGAGCCAGATCACCCGCACCCTCCAACTGCCTGATAATGTCCAGGTTTTATCGACCAAACAACCTCAGACCATTTTGTTGGATATAGGAGTTGCCATTCACGGGCAGGGATACCAGTCGAGGGCCATGTCAAAGAACCTGGCGGAGCAATATCCCCAGTATAACCCCGGATATTTCAACATTGGGATCCTTCACACGGCTTTAAACGGCAGAGAGGGACATGAGCCATATGCCCCCTGCACCTTAGACGACCTGAGGCAAAAGGGCTATGACTACTGGGCCCTCGGTCATGTCCACAAACGGGAAGAGGTCTCGATGGATCCGTGGATTGTTTTTTCGGGCAACATCCAGGGACGGCATATCCGTGAAACAGGGGCAAAGGGGGCATCTCTCGTGACGGTGGAGAACGGAGAGGTCATCGGAGTTGAGCATCGTGAGTTAGACGTACTGCGCTGGAGTGTCTGCCGGGTTGACCTTTCAGACTGTGAGGTGATTGAGGTGGTCCACGATCATGTGCGACAGGCCTTGGAGAGAGAACAGGAGCACGCTGAAGGACGGATACTTGCAGTGAGATTAGTGTTGATCGGAGAGTGTCCTGTTCATCCCCGGCTTCTCGAAGATAGCGCACATCTGAGGGAATCGTTCCGGAGTACGGCGGCCGGCTTAGGTGATATGTGGTTGGAAAAGGTGCTTTTCAAGACAGACCGCAAAGGAAGCCTAAAGGATGTCATGGGTGAAGAAACGCCATTGGCAGGCCTGATGACGGCGGTTGAACGGTTCGAGCTCGATGCAGGACGGCTACTGGACCTGGTCCCGGAGGTGGCAGCCCTGAAAAGCAAGCTACCCCCGGACCTCATCGGTGGAGACGATCCTTTGCTGCCGACCGCGCCCGATCAGATTTCGGTTTTTCTCGATGATGTGAGAGAACTGCTAACGGCCAAGTTGATTAGCCATGGGGATAAGGGATGAAAATCAAACAGCTCGACCTGAAGGCCTTTGGCCCCTTTACAGACCGCACTCTTCAATTCAATTCAGGCCGTCCCGCCCTCCACATTATCTTCGGTCCTAACGAAACCGGGAAAAGCAGCGCCCTAAGGGCGCTTAAGGCCCTCCTTTACGGGTTTCCTGAACGAACTCCTGACAATTTTCTGCACGCCAACGACCAGCTCCTTGTGGGCGGCTCTCTGCAGGACGAGGTGGGAAAGGAGATTTCCTTTTTGCGCCGGAAGAGGAGAAAGACCGACATCTTTGATCTTGATGAAAACCCTTTGGATGACGGTGTTCTTGGGCCGTTTCTGCACGGGATAGAGCAGGGGGTATTCGAGACCCTTTACGGAATCGATCACGAGATACTGGTCAGGGGAGGCAGAGACATCCTCGCTCAGAAAGGCGAGATCGGGCAGGCCCTTTTTTCCGCAGGGGCCGGCATTTCATCCCTCAGGGAGATTTTAGATTCCTTGGACGCAGAAGCTGGTGATCTGTTTAAGGCTCGCGGTTCCAAGCAGGAAATCAACCGGGCACTGTCTGAATATAAGAAGTTACAAAAGGAGGTCAGGGAGGCCATACTGCCTGGGTGGCAATGGAAAGAGGTGGCGGAAGCCCTGAAGAGGACGGAGGGGGAATTAGTCGCCACTGAGCGGGAAAAAAAGGAAAAGGATACGCAGAGGCGTCAGCTTGAGCGGCTGAAACAGGCCCTGCCCCAGTTGGCCTTGCGCCGCGATTTGATGGCCCGGCTTGCACTCCTTGGGGAAACGGTCCTCTTGCCTGACGATTTTGCTGTTCGCAGGCGCGCTGCGGAGAAGGCGCTTTACGCTGTCGGGCAGAAACAGGCTATTGCGGCTAATCGTCTTGAAGCACTTAGGGGAAAACAAAAAGCCATTTTTTTTCAGCAGTCGATTTTGGACAACAGCGAATTGATAGAAGACCTGCACCAAAGGTTAGGCAGCTATAGGAAGGCGATGGAGGACCGCCCCAGGCTCGAAGGGATGCGCATAGGCTGTCGGACTGAAGCAGCAACTCTTTTGAAGCAGGTCTCCACTGATCTGACCTTAGAAAGTGTGGAATCTCTCCGACCTGTTATGGGCAGGAGAAAAGTAATTCAACGATTAGCCGCAAACCACGAGGCCGTTGAGCAGGGCATGATACAGGTCCGGAAACAACGCCGGGAAATCAATCAGAATCTGGAAAAGACCGATAAGGCATTGGTTCAGCTTCCCCCTGTCAAGGATGTGATGAACCTGGATCGGGCTGTGAAGTTAGCCAGGAAATCGGGTGATATTGACACCATGATAGCCGAGAAGAAAAACAGTCTTGAAGAGCTCAAAAGGAGTTGTTTGGAAGAGCTTGGCCGGTTAGGGCTCTGGAGCGGGGAGCTTGCCCGGATCGGGAGTCTGCCCATCCCCTTGCGCGAAACCATAATCCGGTTTGACAGGGATTTCAGAGAATATGAAGATAGAAAGGGCGAGATTCTGAAAGATCAGAAAATGGGACGGGATGATCTGGCTCGGGTAGCCGCGGAGGTCAGGGAAATTGAATATTCGGGTGAGGTGCCTACAGAAGAGGATTTGGCAAAGGTAAGGGAAACAAGGGAGGGGGGATGGCAACTGATCCGGCGTCAGTGGCTGAATGGAGAAGATGTGAGCGCTGAGAGCAGGTCGTATGACAGGGAACTCCCTCTGTCCGATGCATATGAAAAACAGGTGGAACAGGCGGACAGGATTGCGGACAGGCTGCGCAGGGAAGCGGATCGGGTCCACAAGTTTGCAGCATTAAAGGCGGACCGCCATACCCTTGAGGAATCTATCGAAGATTTGGGCGAGAAGGAGAAACAATTAGACATCGGTTTTGAGGCTGTCTCCAAGGCCTGGCAAGAGGCCTGGCAGGCCTCCGCCATTCAGCCGCTCCCCCCCAAGGAGATGTTGGACTGGTTGAACGGGTTCGAAAAAATTCGTTTTAAGGCCGAAGAGATTGAAAGAGTAGAAAAGGAGATCTCTCTGAAGAGCGTGGAAAGGGAAAAACTGCGGAGCGGGATGTTGGAGGAGATAAAAGATCTTGGGGAGGTCCGGGGGTTCAAGGGAAATTCTCTTGACCCTGTCCTCATTTCCTGTGAAACGATCTTGGACGATCTCAGGAAAGTGAAGGGGAAGAGGGAGACGCTCATAGAGAAAAAGGAGGAACTCCTTCGCGGGCTTGAAGAGGCCCGCAACGATCAGCAGGCGGCAGAGGAGAGATTAGGGGAGTGGCAGGAGAGGTGGAAGGGGTCTGCCGCCATGCCGGGGAGCAGCAGGGAAATCCTGCCCGAAGAGGCCAATGATATCCTCGACGCCCTCCAGAGATGTTTCACCAAACTGAAAGAGGCAGACGATTTAAAAAAACGGATAGAGGGGATTGACCGGGACGCAGAAAATCTCGCCAAATCGGTTGAGTTACTCCTTGAAGATACTGCTCCTGAACTGAAAACCCAGCCGCCGGAGCAGGCCGTGATGCAGCTTCAGGCCCTCCTGAAGCAAACATTAGAGAACAAGACCCTTCTCGACAAATACACAAGGGAGATTCAAGAGTCTGAAGATGAAATAATCGGGGCATCTACGGCCATAAAGGCGACAGAGGAGCAGATCGCCGGACTCAGGCGTATTGCGGGGTGCGGAAAAGATGAGGATCTTGAGGCGGCTGAGCTCGCTGCCAAGGAATACCAGGATATCAAAACCCAGCTCTCTGAAACTGAGGCTCTCTTGCTGAAAAGTGCCGAAGGGTTCCGGATCGACGAGCTTGAGGCAGAGGCAGAGGGCGTAAACCCAGACGAATTGCCTGGGAAAATCGAATCACTCACAAGGGAAATTGAACAGGGTCTGGATCTGGAAATCAAGCGTCTCTCAGAGTATATGGGGGAAAAGAAGAAAGATCTCCAGCAGATGGACGGCAGCGCAAAGGCCGCCGATGCGGCGGAGGCGGCCCAACAGGTCTTGGCTAAGATACGCCGCTTGTCAGATCACTTCATACGGCTTAAAGTGGCCTCGAAAATATTGAACCAGGAGATCGAACGCTTTAGGGCCGAGAACCAGGACCCGGTGCTGAGAATTGCCTCTAAATATTTCCAGCAGTTGACCTTAAGTTCTTTTGAGTCTCTGCGGACTGATGAGGACGACCACGGCAGACCGGTGCTCGTGGGCCTGCGTCCCGATAATTCCATGGTCAGAGTGGAGGGGATGAGTTCCGGGACAAGGGACCAGCTTTATCTTGCCCTGCGGTTAGCTTCATTGGAGAGGCGCTTAGAGCGAAGCGAGCCGATGCCCTTCATTGTTGACGATATTCTCATTAATTTTGATGACGACCGTTCCAAGGCCACCCTGAAGGCCCTGGCAGATCTTGCCGCCAAGACCCAGGTAATCCTTTTTACTCATCATAGCAGGATTAGAGAAGAGGCAGAGAAAATGGGCGGAGAAGGGTATGTTCAGGTGCACGTGCTTTAAGTGTAACCTTTCACCAAAATATCGACTTATGAAAAAATCTATCTGGCGCATCAAAGATCTCATTGACCTGGAATACTTCCTTCAGCGTGATGAAGGCAAGGAGGATGAATCCGCGCAGAAATCCGTGTTGAGACGGGATCGGTATATCTATCTGAACAAAATTATGCCTCTCGAAAAAGAAGATGCTTCAACTCCTCGAAGCGCTATCCGGGCGTGGTTAGAACAAAGAAAAAAAATGGAAAAATCGGATACTGAAACGATGGGGGTGTTGCCGGGAGAGGCCTTTGATGAGGGATACCGTCTTTTAAGATATGGTTTCCTGATCGTGGGTCTTTTGTCAGGATCAAGCCTGGCCTTTTCGTTCTTGAACTACCGGGGAACCGAGCCTCTGAACATTTCATCTTATCTTGCACTCTTTGTTCTCACACAATGCCTCGCGCTTCTGCTCCTTATGGGGATCTCTGTTGCCCGCAGGGTTAGACGTGCTCCCTTTCGCTCATCAATAATCTACACCCTGATCAGCGGGCTTATGGTTAGCCTGATTATGAAGATCAAACATCGTGCCCTAAAAACCCTTACAGGATCGAAGCGGGGCAGCCTTGAGGCGGTTATGGGTCTGGTCAGGGGAAAGAGACAGATTTACGGATCACTGTTTTACTGGCCTGTGTTCATTTTGGCCCAGATCTTCGGAGTCGGGTTTAATTTAGGCGTGCTCGGGGCCACCCTTATGAAGGTGTTAGGATCGGATGTGGCCTTTGGATGGCAATCGACAGTGCAATTCAGCGCTCAGGCGGTATTTAAACTGGTCCAGGCCATCGCTCTTCCCTGGTCTTGGTTAGTGCCGGCTGATTTTGCCCACCCGACTTTCTACCAGGTCGAAGGAAGCCATATGGTCTTGAAAGACGGTATTTACCACCTTGCGACCAAGGATCTGGTCTCCTGGTGGCCCTTTCTATGTTTCGTTGTCCTGACCTACAGTCTGCTGCCAAGGTTGATACTTCTTGTTATGGGGATCATGGTTCAAAAAAGGGCGCTTTTAAGGATTGACTTCGGCCACAGGGCCTGTGAGAGGCTTCTGAATAGGATGCTGACACCTCTGGTCAGCACAGGAGGTCGTTCCGTAAGTCCGGAGGACCTTCGCAACGGTGACACAAAAGCCCCCGAGGCAAAGGCATCAGATCCTCGGGACGTTTTAACGGGAAAAAGCATGATCGCGCTTATTCCCGATGATATCTTTGAGGCATGCACGGATGATGAGCTTGAAAGTGTTATTTTCAAGACCTTTGGATATCCAATCCAACGGAGGCTCAGGTTCGGCGTAGATGAGGAAGGGGATAAGCGGGTCCTCGATGAGCTTTCCACTATAAAGAGGGAGGATGCTGCCACGAATTTTTTAATCCTCCAGGAAGGATGGCAACCGCCCATCAGGGAAAACCTGCTTTTTATCCAGGAGCTGAGAATGGCTTCAGGGGAGACCTCAATGATCTGGGTGGGCCTTATCGGTCGGCCCAAACAGGGCGCTATCTTCACCCGGGTGAAAGAGGAAGAGTGGGATGTATGGTATCAGAAACTGAAGGCCGTGGGGGATCCCTATTTAGGTCTGGAGAGGTTAGTGGCCAATGGCGAATGATATGATCCCTGAATTTGCCATTGTCGGTCATCCCAACGAAGGGAAATCGGCCGTCGTATCCACATTGGCCGAAGATGACAGCGTCCGGGTCACACCCTATCCCGGAGAGACCTTGGAGTGTCAAACCTTTCCGGTCGTCATTGACGGGCAGGAGATTATCCGTTTTATAGATACCCCCGGTTTCCAGAACCCGAGAAAAACACTGGTCTGGATAAAAAATTACCAGGAAACCGATGACAGCATGCTTCAGGCCTATATAGAAACCCATGCCGGGAAACCGGACTTCAGAGACGACGCCAGGCTCTTAGAACCGATTGCCCGAGGCGCCGGGATCATCTATGTGGTGGACGGATCGAGGCCGGTCCGAAAATGGGATCTGGCGGAGATGGAGATCCTCCGACTGACCGGTCGCCCACGCATGGCGATTATCAACTGCAAAGAGGATGAAACCGCCTACTTAGAACAGTGGAAGATGGAATTCCGCAAACATTTTAACGCCATTCGGGTCTTTGACGCCAATAAGGCGACCTATGCCGAACGGATTGAACTCTTAGAGAATCTGAAGGGGATTGACCAGGACTGGGGAACGGTCTTAGAGACGGTGATCTCGGCCTTTGAAAAGGACTGGGAGCAGCGTAACAGCGAGACTGCTGAAATCATTTGCGACCTATTGGAGGAATGTCTGGGTTATTCCATTACCAAGATTTACACAAGAAACAGAGACGAAAAGTCCCTGAAAAGGGGCCTTCGGCAAGAGTATAATCGGACCATTGAAAAGATAGAGAAAAGGGCGCATCGGAAAATTCGAAAGCTCTTTAAGCATAATATCTTCAACTTCCCCCTTCCCGCCCATTCCATTCTGAGTGAAGAGCTGTTTAGCAAAAAAACCTGGCAATTATTAGGCCTGACCCCGAAGCAACTGATTGCTGCCGCCGGGATGGCAGGGGGCGCTATCGGTGCGGCCCTTGACCTTGCGGCGGCCGGCCTGACATTCGGTATCTTTACCACCGCGGGCGGGCTCTTAGGGGCCGGATGGGCGGCCTTTGGCGGCGGGAAACGTTTAGCCAGGGCAAAGGTGGTGGGGCTGAATTTGGGTGGTCAGCAGATTCGAATCGGCCCCATAGAGAACATCCAGTTCATCTACATCCTTCTGGATCGTGGGCTGATCTTCTACTCACACATCATCAACTGGGCCCACGGACGCCGGGATTATCCCATTGAAGAATCCTCCGCTAAAGGAGTGGTCAAGGCCGGGTTCACATTTGAATGGGATGATAAAAAGAAGAGGATATGCCAATCATTTTATACCGCTGTTCGCAGCGATGACGAATGGAAAAAAACATTGTCTCGGAAGGCCCTTAAAGAGATGCTCCAGGAGATATTGCTCAGCATCTCCCAAACTTAGCCTTCCACCTTTTCAACCAGGCACTCTAACTCCCCTTTGCCTAAAAGGACCTGAACCTGATCCCCTTTTCCCACAGCTGAAACATCCTTCAAGACCCGTTTTTCAGGCAGCTTCAGGGTAATGCTGTATCCCCGTTTCAAGACTGATAAAGGGTTTAAATCATTTATCCTCTTCTCCAGAAGGGAGCGGCTCATCCGTATCTCCCCGAGCCGCCTTTGCGTGACCCTGACAAGGGTTGCCCTTTGAAAATCGAGGTTTTGCCTGATGGCAGTTATCCTGTTAACCGGAGAGTAGAGACGCAGCGCCCGTATTTCTGCGCTAAGCCCCTTCCTTTTGTCTATGATAATTAGATCCATAACCCTGATCAGCCTGAGATGAATCTCGTCAAGCCTCATCAATAAATTCGCTAAGTCTTTCCTCGGGTCTTGAATCCTGTTTCTCAGGCGGTTCAATTTATCGGCCAGACTCCTTACTTTTAGCCCCATGCCCGTTATGATCCGAGTCTTAGCCTGATCCAAACGATTGATGAGGGTTTCTTTTTCCACCACTAAGAGTTCGGCGGCAGCGGAAGGGGTAGGCGCCCTGAAATCGGCCGCAAGGTCAGAGATCGTCAGATCGATTTCATGACCCACTGCAGAGACGACCGGTATTCCGGACTTCCTAATACTCAGGGCAAGATCCTCCTGGTTAAAGGCCCACAGATCTTCGAGGGACCCACCTCCCCGTGTCAGGACAATAACGTCTACCTTTAACTCCCGGTTAATTAGATCAAGGGCATTCACCATCTCTTCACAGGCCTGATCTCCCTGAACCCTGACCGGGACGATGAGTATTTCCATATTGGCAAATCGCCTGCGGATAATGTTGAGGAAATCACGGATGGCAGCCCCGGTGGGGGATGTTATGACGGCAACCCTCTTGGGCAGAAAGGGTAATGGCTTTTTGATATCCTTGTCAAAAACACCCATGCCTGCTAATTTCTTTTTAACCTGTTCAAAGGCTAAGGCCAGGGCCCCCACCCCCATCGGTTCCAAGTAATCGAGGATAATCTGGTATTCCCCTCTTGGGGCATAAACACCGATTCTACCCTGGACGATGACCTTCATTCCGTCTTCGGGGAGGAATTTGAGATAGCGGGCCTGAAGACGGAACATTACCGCCCTGATCTGGGCCTTTTCGTCTTTGATTACCATGTAGTAATGGCCCGAAACAGGAGATCTGAAATTGGATATCTCCCCCTCAACCCACACAAAATCAAAACGCTCATCAAGGAGATCCTGGATTGCAGCGGTAAGATCGCTTACGGTATAGACCTTGGGACTCTGGATTAGATCGGACAAAATAGAATATGACCTCCTCTCGACGTATTCTGAAGGGATAATTCCCGAAGAATATTGAGTAGCCTTTGGTCAATTTTGGCTTCTTTCATAAATCAACCTCCATTCATAATTCTGATTGAATCCCTCTAAACTGTCTTAATTTATACCCTACTTGATGGCATTGTGCAACCTAATGTGAATACAAACAGGGCCAGCGCACTTGACTCCTGGTTTTAATAGGGCCGGAAAGGCACCTTTGAGGTGATCCGATAAGCCAATGTGACAGGCATTTAACTTGACAAAATAAAAGGATTATTGTTGATTATCCTCAGTGGCATTTTTGACCTGGTAAATCGCACAATAGATAACAGCCTTATTTTGGGCATCTGAAGTGATTGATGAAAACCTCTTGTCGAAAGATGCCCCTGATCGAACCTCAGACGACTTCTTTTCTGCCCAAATGCTGTCTGTTTCCTCTCTTGACCTTATGGCTTAGAAGGTTCATCCCTTGAGCGCAGAACGTTTTAGAAGAAAACTCAGAGCCATCCTCAGCGCCGACGTAAAGGGCTACAGCCGTCTTATGGGTGAGGATGAGGACGCGACCATCCGCACCTTAGGGAACTACCGGCAGGTTATGACCGGGCTGATTGAGAAGCACCGGGGCCGGGTGGTAGATGCAATCGGAGACAACCTATTAGCTGAATTTGCCAGTGCGGCGGATGCGGTCCAGTGTGCTGTAGAAATCCAGGAAGAGCTGAGAGCCAGAAATTCTGTTCTTCTCGTGAGCCACAGGATGGAGTTTCGGATCGGCGTCAACCTCGGGGATGTGGTCGAAGAAGGAGACCGGATCTACGGTGACGGAATCAATATCGCTGCCCGCATAGAGGCCCTCGCCGACGCGGGTGGCATTTCTATATCAGGGACCGTATATGACAGCGTAGCCGACAAGCTGGGATTGAAATACGAGTACTCAGGGGAACAGACCGTCAAGAATATCACCAAGCCGATTCGTGTCTATAAGGTGGTGCTTTCTCCAGTGCCCCCGGGGCAGGCTGCTGTCACGCCAAAAGAACGGATTCGCCGGCCATGGCTGAAGACCGCCCTGATCGTAAGCGCTGTTCTGGTACTGGGATTGACGGCTGTGGCAATCTGGCGGTTCACCCTTCACCCCTCACCTTCGGAGACCAAACCCAAGCTGCCAGACAAACCTTCTATTGCCGTCCTCCCATTTGTCAACATGAGTGCCGATCCGCAGCAGGAATATTTCAGCGACGGGCTGACTGAGGACATCATCACCGGTCTTTCCAAAATCCCGAGGCTGTTTGTGATTGCCCGGAATTCGAGCTTTATCTACAAAGGGAAGCCGGTGAAGATCCAGCAGGTGGGACGGGACCTCGGGGTGCGGTATGTTCTGGAAGGGAGCGTTCGCAAGGCCGGAGAGCGTATACGCATTACGGCCCAGTTGATAGATGCCGGCACCGGGCACCACCTCTGGGCGGAGCATTATGACCGGGACCTTAAAGATATCTTTACGGTTCAGGATGAGATTACGGAAAAGATCCTGACCTCTATGGAGGTAAATCTAACCGAAGGGGAACAGGCCCGCCTGTGGCGCAAAGGCACAGTCAACCGAAAGGCCTACGAAAAGGTCCTGAAGGCACTTGAGTATTACGGGCGAATGACCAAAGAAGACAATGCCCAGGCCCGTCAGGCGTATAAGGAAGCCATGGCCCTCGACCCGAAATATGCCGTTCCCTTGGTGGGCCTCTCTTATACTCACTGGATGGACGTGATAAATGGCTGGAGCCGGTCTCCGCGCAAGTCTATGAAGGAGGCTGCCATGTTGGCTCAAAAGGCCCTCAATCTGGACGATTCTTTGGCAGACACCCATGTCCTGTTAGGCAACATATACTTAATGAAGGGGCAATACCAGCAGGCCATGGACGCAGGAGAGAAGGCCCTCACCCTTGAGCCCAACGGGGCCGATGTCAATGCCCTCTTAGGGCTCATGCTCAGATATCTGGGCAGGCCGGAAGAGGCTATATCGGTGCTTGAAAAGGCAATTCGTCTCAACCCTATTCCACCTGCCTGGTATTTATATAATATGGGTGACGCATATCGGCTGGCCGGACTTTATGACAAGGCGATTGAGTCATTCAAGAAGGCGCTTAAGCAGAGCCCCGATCACTTTCTTGCAAAGGTTTATTTGGCTGCCACTTATGGCGAAACAGGACAAAAGGAAGAGGGGCAAAGAGTTGCCGACGAAGTGCTGCGAATAAATCCCAAATTTTCGGTAGAGCTCTATGCCAAAAGACTCCCTTACAGAAATGGAAATGACATCAAGCAAATCATTGAGGGCCTGCACAAGGCAGGGTTGGAGTGAGGAAAGGAATCAGATGCATTCAATTCGACAACTAAGTACCGGCTTTCTATCAGCAGACAGGATGATCTCGGTCTTGAGCAGTCTGATGCTGGGCGCGTTAATGGGCTTTGTTCTACTGTTCATCTCCGAATCAGGGGCAGTGGCTGAACCACAAAACCAGGGCGGAAACCCTGATGCAAACGTCATCGCCTTTGATGGCCGCTTTATTGCCTATGACAACGGGATAGTAAAGGATGGGAAGACGGGCCTTATGTGGGCGGCCAGAGACGGTGGGAAGGCTATTGACGAAGCTGATCTCAAGACCTATTTTAACAATTACCGGGCAGGCGGGTACGCTGACTGGCGTATGCCTACCATTGACGAACTGGAAGAAATCTATGATGAGGGCACAGAGAATAAACACGGGTATCACCTGACGAAACTGATCGATCTTGCCGGTGAGTGGGTCTGGGGATTGGACGGACGGGATTTGGCGACCCGTTTCGGCTTTATCGAGGGCTCAACGGCCGTTGCCTTCTTTGACGGGCCTGGATCAGGGGCCTGGTACCAGGCAAAAAAGGCCGGGGGAGGCGGCGCCAGACCTTTGCCGGTACGGGCCACGGGAAAATTCCAAACGAAAAAGCAAGAAGCGGGGGACGATCGCTTTATTGCACATGACAACGGGACCGTGTCAGACAAAAAAACGGGCCTCATGTGGGCGGCTAAGGACGACGGTAAAGGGATCAATAAGCGTGATTTAAAAGCATATTTTAAAAATTACCGGGCCGGCGGGTACGATGACTGGCGTGTTCCGACTGTTGACGAACTCAAGACAATCTATGATCCCATAGGAAAGAAGCACATTTCGTGCGTTACCGACCTTATTCATGTGAGCGATGAATGGGTTTGGGCCTTAGGTGACAAGGAATTTGCCCTTGGGTACAGTTTCTTTCATGGCGGCAGTGAAGGTTACGCTGGGAAAGATGATCCCGGTAATCTCGGAAGGTTGGATTATTTGTTAGTTTGCAGGGCCTTGCCGGTACGTGGTGGTAGGTAGTGTCTATTGAACGGGTAAGTTTTCCGGCTCATTGCACGGAATTAGGCACCAAGTCCTTGTATCAACTGATTTTCTCTGCGGTCCATTTGCCTTGCTGGATGATATTACCTCTAAGTTTAGTGGTACCTGAAGCCCGCCTCTTTGAAAAGGTTCCTTTTACTGTTCCATGGACCGAGGAGGATGATGGGCTGCCACCACTTCCAAGGCGAGTCCAAATACCATCAATATTACACATCATCGCACCATTTCTTATTTCTCCCTTCCATTCCTCAAAAACGCGGAACCCTCCCCATCTTTCAGACTCCCCTTTCGTGTCTATGGTAGCTGTTACATGGAAAACGTCCTTTTCTGTTTCTGATGGTTTTAGCACCAATGTCTGGTCTTTAATCTCCACCCCGCTGTCATAAATAATATTCAACTTCCAGATCTGTACACCCGGGCCGGCAAA
>CAZFSF010000079.1:0-13334 GCA_964522045.1 uncultured Desulfobacteraceae bacterium | reverse complement strand
CTGACCTAATCTAAAGCGTTTTGAACTCAAATTTTATGCAACGTTAGGGTTTATTTAGTCACTTTCCGTTCAGGCACTAATTTTGAATTACCTTTTTCAGGCATACCCGGTTTCTCCAATCTGTATCGCAAGGAACGTAAGTTGATGCCCAATAGCTCCGCGGCCCCCTGCTTTGATCCGTGGGCAATTTCCAGTGCCCGGGCAAGATACCCCCTCTCAATTTCCAACATCACCTCATCTAAATGAATCCCATCCGGGCCCAAATCAGTTCTTCGCTTCTTCCTCCTGTTACTCTTGTCTCTCAGGCTGGACAGGGCAAGGCTCTCAGGCAGGACAATATTCGAAGTCTCCAAGGCGGCGCTTCGTTCAACGATATTCTCCAACTCTCTCACGTTACCCGGGAATGAGTATTTCTTGAGAATGTCCATGGCATAAGTAGAAATTTTTCTGATATCTTTTCCCATCTCCATTGAGAATTTCTCAAGGAAATGCTGGGCCAATAAGGGAAGATCTCCTGTCCTGTTCCTCAAGGGAGGTATGAAAACGGGGATAACATTCAGCCTGAAATAGAGATCTTCCCTGAAGTTTTTGTCGATGACCTCCATTTCAAGATCCTTGTTGGTTGCAGAAATGAAGCGAACATCGACAGTCTTAACTTCGGTCCCACCAACAGCGGTAAATGTCCTCTCCTGAATCACTCTCAATAGTTTGACCTGAATAACCGGAGAGAGTTCGCCCACCTCATCGAGAAAAACCGTTCCTCCATCCGCAACATCAAACAGGCCCTCTTTGTCGGCAACGGCGCCGGTGAATGCCCCCTTCTTGTAACCGAATAGTTCGCTCTCAATCAAGTTTTCAGGAATCCCGGCGCAATTAATTACAACGATAGGCTTATCCCGCCTTTCGCTCAAATTGTGTATCGCCTTGGCTGCTAATTCTTTTCCTGTTCCGCTCTCACCCGATATAAGTATATTTGTCTTTGTCCTTGAAACCCTCTCTATAAGATCGTATACCTTCCTCATTTGCGGGCTTTCCCCTACTAAAGAACCAAAATAGCAACGGCTTTTTGAACGTTTACCCTCTTCTACGGGCCTTCCCTTGGATCCCAGGGCATCATTGATAATCCTCTTGAAGTCATTAACCTTGAAGGGCTTTGGGATATAATCGTAGGCCCCGTCTTTCATCGCCTCCACGGCAGTCTCGGCCGTGGCAAAGGCTGAAATCAGAACGACCACAACGTCTGGATTCACATCCTTGGCCTTTTTGAGGACTCCTATCCCGTTGATATTCTTCATGCGAATATCGGTAATAACCAGGTCAAAGGTCTCTCTGTCCAAGATCTCGCAGGCCTGTTCACCGTCATTTGCAATAATCACCTCGTAGCCTTCTTTAGTAAGCATGATTTCCAAGAACTCCCGCATGCTCTTTTCATCATCGACCACTAAGATCTTAGCTCTCTTTTTCCCAGACAATTTTCCCTCCAACCATGGTCAATTCATTTCTTCCCCTCAGCCTCGTCCCTATGAACGGGGAATTCCTGCTCTTGGAAAGAATTTGATCCTCCTCAAACAGATATTCATATTCGGGGTCGATTATGGCTACATCAGCATCCCCTCCCTCAACAAGGCGGCCGCCAGTAATTCCAATAATATCCGCGACATTACTGGAAAGTTTGCCAATGGCCCCGGTTAGACTCAATACCCCCTCCCTAACCAATTTAAGGGTCAGTGGCAGTGCAGTTTGAAGACCTATCATCCCAAAGGCCGCCTTGTCAAATTCGATATCCTTCTCCAAGGTGCTGTGAGGCGCATGGTCCGTGGCAATCACGTCAATAACTCCCTTTGCTAAGCCCTCCTTGATAGCCTCAACATCTTTATTAGTCCTGAGAGGGGGGTTTACCTTAAATACAGTATCATAGCCCACAATCGCACTATGATCCAGACTGAAGTAGTGGGGGGCAGTCTCCGCTGTAACCAGGACACCCTCTTCCTTGGCCCTCCTGATCAACTCAACTGAACCTGCTGTGCTGACATGTGCAATATGAACAGGACATCCCGTCAGTTTTGACAGGGAGATCTCCCTGTAAACCATAATATCTTCGCTCGCGGCAGGAATCCCGGCAAGACCGAGTTTAGTCGATACCACACCTTCATGCATCACGCCTTCTCCGGAAAGGCTTCTGTCTTCGCAGTGGGAAATGACCTTTAGACCATAAAAAGAGGCGTATTCGAGGGCCCTTCTCATCAAATCGCTATTGGCAACAGGAAATCCATCGTCCGAAACACCGACTGCCCCCGCCTCTCGAAGTTCGCCGAAATTGGTTAGCGTCTTTCCCATCTGTCCCTTTGAGATGGCTGCAATCGGATGGACCTTGGCTGAAGCAGCCCTTTTTGCCTGCTCCAAGATAAACTCTGTAACCGATCGACAGTCGTTCGGTGGCTCGGTGTTGGGCATACAGGCAATGGCAGTGAAACCTCCTGCTGCAGCTGACCTTGCCCCCGTAGCGACCGTTTCTTTATGCTCGTGCCCCGGCTCTCTCAAATGCACGTGCATATCAATCAAACCCGGAATGACAAGCCTGTCAGACGCCTCAATAATACTTATTCGAGGACTTTTTTCCTTGAACACTCCCCGGGGAAATATCTTACTTATCTTTCCATTTTCAATAAGTAGATCAACTTTTTCAACTGTCTCGCCAACGGGATTTACAAGCTCTCCGCCCCTGATCAATGTTAAATTCATTAGCTCCTCCCCTGGCCCTGCCCTCTGTGCCCATGCCCATCAGATCTTTATGATCGAATTTCATCACCTTAGAGCCCTCAAAAAAAACCCCCTTGCCTTTGATCAGGCAAGAGGGTCATTATTATTGCTCCCACATGCAATCATTTTCTAATTGATATGCATATTGTTTCGATCGAAGATCGAATATAAAATATTTCAAGTGAACCATGAGCCGCAAAACCCGTTAACAGATTTATACATTACAACATAACGGATACAGACTCAACCTCAAAACGGGGACTACCCCTTTTCCTCCTTTTTCTTGCCTGCACCCGATCGTTTGGCCTTCTTTTTCCGCGATTTCACGCTTTCATCCTCAGGCAAGAGTTGAATAACAGAAACAGACGCTCCGTCACCTTTTCGAACACCCTTCTTTACAATCCTAAGGTATCCCCCCTGTCTATCAAGATATCGATCTTTCAGGTCACCGAACAGCTTGTGAATTACACTCTTGTCTTGCATATAGGCAAGGGCCTGGCGCCTTGCATGGAGATCCCCGCGTTTGGCAAGGGTAATCATTCTTTCGGCCACAGGCCTAACCACTTTGGCTTTCGTATCGGTTGTTACAATCTGTTCATGTTCGAACAGGGACGTCACCATATTACGGAGCATCGCCCTGCGGTGACTTGTATTACGTCCCAGCTGTTTCCCTGCCTTCCTGTGCCTCATTTATCTTTTCCCTTTCCCTTTTTCTCCGCTAAGGTCTTCTCTTCTTTCCTCGTCTTTCCTTCCCCCTTCTTCCCTTTATCCTCTATCTCTCGATGGTCTTCTTCGTTTTCGTCTCGATCTACTTCTTTCTTCTCTTTTCCCTCTTCTTCTTTTGCTTCTTCTTCCTCATCAGGGATCACAGGGGTAGAGAATTTATTTAGTTTCATACCTAAAGAAAGACCCATCTCCTCGAGGATAGCCTTGATCTCATTGAGAGACTTCCTTCCAAAGTTCTTGGTCTTCAACATCTCAGCATCTGTCTTTTGGACTAATTCACCAATTAGCGTGATCTTGGCGTTTTGCAAACAATTGGCGGAACGTACAGACAGTTCAAGATCGGAAACGGGGCGGAAAAGGTTTTCGTTTAGCTTCTCGTTCTCCTCATCCTCATCCTCTTCCACCGGTTCCGGCTCTTCCTCAAAATTAATGAACGGGTTCATCTGCTCTTTAAGGATCTTAGCCGCAAAAGCCACGGCATCTTCAGGAAGCACACTCCCATCTGTCCAGATCTCCAAGGTCAGCTTGTCATAATCGGTAACCTGGCCCACCCTGGCATTCGTCACAACATAATTCACTTTTTGAATGGGCGAAAACACCGCATCCATTGGAATCACACCGATAGGCATATTCGCGGGTTTGCTATTCTCGGCCGGAACATAACCCTTTCCTGTCCTGACCACCATCTCCATATTCAGTTTAGCTTCCTTATTAAGAGTTGCTATGTGCTGATCAGGATTAAGGACTTCCACAAAATCGTTCGGCTCAATATCTCCGCTGGTAACGGTTCCCTCCCCCTCTCGGTGAAGGAAGATTACCGTTTCTTCCACATCGATGGCTTTAAGCTTTATCTCCTTCAAATTCAATATGATATCCGTTACATCCTCGAGAACGCCCGTAATGGTTGAGAACTCATGAAGCACCTCATCAAACTTGACGGACACAATTGCCGCGCCTTGAAGGGATGACAGAAGAACACGCCTCAATGCATTTCCGAGAGTGATTCCGAACCCCCGCTCGAGTGGTTCGCATACAAATTTGCCGTAATTATTTTTATAACTCTCGTGATTGATTTCAATCCGTTTCGGCTTAATCAACTCGCGCCAGTTTTTGCTTTTTTGATCTACCAAGAAGGCCTCCCCATTTTTTTATTGACGATTTTTGATTGATAGTTTTCACCAGTGCATCATCAACAACCGGATTCCCATACCTTATTTTGAGTACAATTCTATGATGAGTTGTTCCTGAATGGGCATCGTGAGATCTTCTCGATTAGGAAGGGCTTTCAGCGTTCCCTTGATCTTCTCTTTATCAACATCAATCCAGTCCGGAATCCCTCTCCTGACTACAGTCTCCATTGCCTCAACAACCTGTGGAACCTTTTTGCTCTTATCTTTTGCCCCAATTTCATCTCCCGGCCTCACCTGGTAAGAGGGTATATTGACTTTTCTGTTGTTCACCAAGAAATGATTGTGCCTGACTAATTGCCTTGCCTGTTTCCGGGAGGCAGCAAACCCCATCCTGTAAACTACATTGTCTAATCGTGATTCAAGCAATGTCAACAGGTTTGTCCCTGTAATCCCTTTTTGCTTTTCAGCACGGAAATAATAGCCTCTGAACTGTTTTTCCAGCAGACCGTATATCCTCTTGACTTTCTGCTTCTCTCTGAGCTGAATCCTGTAGTCCGAGAGTTTCCCTCCTCGTCTCTGGCCATGCTGTCCGGGAGCATACGATCTTCTTTCAAAACCGCACTTTTCGCCATAGCACCGGTCACCCTTCAAGTAGAGTCTCAGATTCTCTCGTCGGCACAACTTGCACGAAGAATCGATATATCGAGCCAAAACATCCCTCCTGCCTTGGGCATTAGTTATTGATTATCCGTCCCACAACCCAACATCTTTACACTCTTCGCCTTTTGGGTGGACGGCACCCATTATGTGGAATCGGGGTTACATCCCTTATAACAGTAACAGTAAAGCCATCTACTTGCAGGGAACGCAGAGCAGATTCTCTGCCCACTCCAGGCCCCTTAACCCTCACCTCTGCCACCCTCATCCCCTGATCCATTGCCTGTCTGAGGGCATCACGCCCCGCAATCTGGGCAGCAAACGGTGTGCTCTTCCTCGATCCTTTTATCCCACCCCTTCCAGCACTTGACTGGGCAATTACATTTCCACCAGGATCAGTAATAGTCACAATGGTATTATTAAAGGTAGATTGGATATGGATAATTCCAGAGGGGACATTCCTTTTTTCCCTCTTGGTTCTGCTTCTTTTTCTTGCAGTTTTTGCCATTCGGTTTCCTCAGCTTTTTATTTTTCTCTTTGACATCACGGACCTGCGGGGGCCCTTTCTCGTCCTTGCATTTGTACTGGTTCTCTGACCCCTGACAGGCAGACCTCTCCTGTGCCTCAATCCACGATACGCGCCGAGATCCATCAATCTCTTTATGTTCATAGAGATTTCACGTCTGAGATCACCCTCGACCTTATGCTTCTCATCAATGATCTTCCTGATACCCGTAATCTGCTCGGGCGTGAGATCATCCGATTTAGCATCCCAGTCTATCCCCGCCTCTGAGAGTATTTTCTGCGAAGACGACCTCCCAATACCATAGATATAGGTAAGGGCAATCTCTATCCTCTTTCCTCTTGGTAAATCGACACCCGCGATTCTTGCCAATCTCTAACTCCTCTTTCCCTAATAGTCTAAGACCTGCCCATCATTAACAACTCAGATTCCGCCTGTTCGCCAGGTCGGTCATCCCTGTCGCTGCTTATGGCGTGGGTTTACACAAATCACACGCGTAACCCCACGCCGTCGAATGATCTTGCATTTGTTACATATCTTCTTAATTGACGGTCGTACTTTCATGACACAAAGCCTCTATCATTTCAACTTTCTCTTGTTCTGAGGAACTATTAAATTTCAGTCCTTGCCACCCCGATAAACGATCCGACCTCTCGTTAAGTCGTATGAAGATAATTCCACCATAACCTTATCCCCGGGCAATATTTTTATGAAATGCTTTCTAATTCTACCGGAAATATGAGACAAAACACGGTGGCCGTTCTTAAGTTCAACCCTGAACATGGCATTGGGCAGAGTTTCGATAACGACCCCTTCAACTTCAATGGCTTCTTCCTTGGGCATATCATTTCTGCCGATAACCGGCCCATATCAGACATAATTCCCGAGATAAACTAACGTGCCTTTCCAAATCCCTTTTTCATAAAGCTGTCATAATGCCGGGTCAGCATATGAGACTCTATCTGGTTCGTGGTATCCATTGCAACTCCGACTACGATCAGCAGTGCGGTTCCACCGAAATAAAATGGAACATGCAGATGATAGATCAGGATAGTGGGCAAGACACAAACAGCCGACACATACAAAGCGCCCGAGAAGGTCAATCTCGTTAAGACCCGGTCAATATATTCAGCCGTATTCTTACCAGGCCTGATTCCTGGAATAAATCCTCCTGATTTTTTCATGTTGTCAGCAACGTCAACCGGGTTAAAATGCACAGCCGTGTAGAAATAGCAAAAGAAAAATATGAAGGTTACATAAATTACAGTGTATACTATATGTCCAGGAGCCAAGGCATTAACAACACCTTGAAGCCATGGATATTCATCCACACTCAGGAAATTGACTATGGTCGCCGGAAACATGATAATGGATGAGGCAAAAATTGGAGGAATCACACCCGCAGTATTGACCTTCAACGGAAGATGCGTGCTCTGCCCGCCATACATCTTGCGGCCAATAACCCTCTTGGCGTATTGAACCGGTATCCTTCTTTGGCCCCTCTCAACAAAAACAATGGCGCCAATCACCGCAATCATGAGTGCAACTATCAGCACCATGAAAAAGGGGGTAACTTCACCAGTGCTCATCAGTCTAAAGCTGTTTGCGACGGCAATCGGAAACCTCGCAACAATACCCGCAAAAATGATGAGTGAAATTCCGTTGCCAATGCCTCTCTCGGTTATCTGCTCTCCCAACCACATGAGAAATGAGGTCCCCGCAGTCAACGTAATGACTGTTAGGAGTCTGAAACCCCAGCCACCAATAGGCACGACCATCGCTCCGCCCGGACTCGTCATATTCTCAAGCCCAACGGCAATACCAAAGCCCTGGATGATGCTCAAAATAACTGTGCCGTAACGGGTATATTGGGTAATTTTTTTTCGTCCCTGCTCACCCTCATTTTTCAGTTTTTCAAGGTAAGGCACCACAACCGTCATAAGCTCCAATATAATGGAGGCGCTGATATATGGCATGATACCCAGGGCCATCACAGACATCCGACTTAAAGCACCGCCGGAAAACATATCAAAGAGACCAAAAAGCGTCCCCTGCTTTGAACTGAAAAAAGCTGATAAAGCTGCACCATCGATCCCGGGGGTTGGAATATGGCACCCTAATCGATAAACAGCAAGCATAAGGAGTGTAAAGAGGATCTTCTTCTTTAACTCCGGTATCTTGGTAATATTTTGAATGCCACCAATCATATGCCTATCTCGTTCCGCTCATAGCTATATTAGCTCAACCTTACCGCCAGCAGCCTCAACCTTTTCCTTAGCTGTCTTGCTAACCTTCTGTATCCTTACAACAACCGGGTGGGTAATCTCCCCGGTCCCCAACAGCTTAATCCCATCCATCATCTTCTTAATCAGTCCAGCCTGTTTAAAGGCCTCTGCATCAAGAAAAGCATTGGGCTCAAACCGGTTTAACTCGCCCACATTGAGGATATTATACTCTTTTTTAAATATATTGGTAAAACCCCTCTTGGGAAGCCGCCTGTGAAGAGGCATCTGCCCTCCCTCAAAGCCGGGCCGCACCCCCCCGCCAGAACGAGACCTTTGCCCCTTGTGGCCCCTGCAACAGGTCTTTCCATGCCCTGATCCGGGACCTCTTCCAACTCTCTTCCTCTTCTTTCTGGAACCCTCAGCGGGCGAAAGCTCATTGATCTTCATCCCTTTTCCCCATATCTCAACCAACCTTAACGAGGAATGAAACTTTTTGAATCATACCCCTGATAGCTGGTGTATTATTCAACTCAACTGACTTATTCAGTTTGGTCAAACCTAATCCCCTCAAGGTCTGGCGAATTTTCTTATTTTTTCCTATCCCGCTCTTGACAAGAGTCACTCTAATTGTTTCAGTCATTACTAATTCTTCCCTCAAGCGCCGGTTGAACTCCATTCATCTACAGCCGCACCACACCGCCCTTAGCCGCCAGTTTGCCCGGATAAAACCGCTAATTTCCCGCTTCCTCAAGCATCTTACCTCTGCGGTGCATAATTTCCTCCGGGCTCCGCAATGAACGTAGCCCCTTGATCGTTGCTTTCACGATATTATGAGGGTTATGGGAACCGAGACATTTTGTAAGGACATTCTGAACGCCTGCTGCCTCCAAAACCGCACGAACCGCTCCTCCGGCAATCAGACCAGTACCCTGTCCGGCAGGTTTCAACAAAACACGGCCAGCACCCGATTTTCCTATCACCTCATAAGGAATTGAAGTATCATTCAGGCAAACATTGCCCATATCTCTTCTGGCTTTGTCAATCCCTTTCCTAATGGCGTCAGGCACCTGGTTGGCCTTTCCGAGTCCGCTCCCGACCATCCCCTTGCCATCTCCTACAACAACAATAGCACTAAAGCTAAAGCGCCGACCACCCTTTACAACCTTTGCAACCCGGTTGATATGGACTACCTTCTCAATTAGCTGTGCTTCGTCCTCTCCTTGAAACAATGGAAATCTCCCTCTTTAATCATATTACCAATTATGGGTGTCACTTCTCCAATTTCCACAAATTACACTTCTGCATCCTGAACAGGGCGATCGGTTTAGGCATCTGCCAATGAATTCAAGCCCGGTTGTGTCAAAACTCCAGTCCACTTTCGCGCGCCGCATCAGAAAGGGCCTTCACACGACCATGGTACAAAAAACCGTTCCTGTCAAAAGCGACTTTTTTGATCCCCTTTGACAACGCCAATTTCCCAATTGCAGAACCAACTACTGTCGCGCCCTTCTTGTTCCCACTGTCTTTCCCGATCCTCGCATGAAGATCATTTGACAATGAAGATGTTTCTACTAAGGTCCTACCCTCTGAATCGTCTATGATCTGAGCATAAATATGTTGAGTACTTCGAAAAACACATAAACGGGGTTTCTCAGGGTCGCCTTTAACCTTCTTACGCACCCTCTTTTTTCTTTTCAATCTTCTCTCTGTTCTGCTGACAACACCCATCTCCGAACCTCTTAATCGTTATTGGCAACCCTAAATGCTGCCCCTAAACCTGTAACCACCTACATTTTGTCTATTTTATCGCTCCGGCCTTGCCCGCTTTTTTCCGGATTATTTCGTCAGCATACTTGATTCCTTTGCCTTTATAAGGCTCCGGCTCCCGGAGCCCCCGGATTTTAGCGGCAGTCATACCTAAAAGCTCCTTATCAATCCCACTCAAGACAATTCTGTTTTTTTCAATGTTTGCATCAATCCCATCCGGGAGTTGGAAATTTATCGGATGCGAATACCCCAGATTGAAAACAGCCGTCCTCCCCTTCAATTCTGCCCTGTATCCTACACCAACAATCTCAAGCACCTTTTCAAATCCTTTTGTAACACCTATCACCATGTTGTAAACAAGCGCCCCAAAGAGACCGTGAAGAGACCTTGCCTCTCTCGATTCATCAGCGGTATGGACAGAGATCTTGTCCCCATCATCGCTCACAGATATATTGGGATGAACACGGCGTTTCAGTTCACCTTTGGGCCCTTTCACACTAAGAAGATCTCCCTGGATTTTCACCTCGACATCTTTTGGTATTGGAATAGGCCTTTTGCCTATACGTGACATTCAGGACCTCCACCTTTTCTTCCGCCTGAGGCGGGATTTAATCGTCTACCAAACAGCACAGAGGATCTCTCCTCCAACCCCCATTTTTCTCGCCTCATTATCCGTCATCAGGCCCTTTGATGTGGAAAGGATATTGATGCCGTACCCATTTAACACTTTTGGAACTTCATCACTTCCAGAATATACCCGACAACCCGGCTTGCTCACCCTCTTTATCCCTCCAATGATCGCAACGCCATCTTTATCATATTTCAGAAAGACCCTTATAAATCTGTGTTGACCATCGGAAATTATTCTAAAGTTCTTGACATAGCCCTCGGATTTCAAGACCTCAGCCACATTTATCTTCAATTTCGAACTCGGAATATTCACAAGCTCATGTGATGCCCTCTGAGCATTCCTAATCCTTGTCAACATATCGGCTATTGGATCAGTCATAGACATTATATGCTCTGCCCCCTAATTATTAACATCCGGAAATCCTTCATGTACCCAAACAAAGAACTTTTCATTTACCAGCTTGATTTGACCACCCCAGGGAGTTCCCCTTTAGAGGCTAACGTCCTGAAGCAGATGCGGCAGATTCCGAATTTTCTCAAAAAGGCCCTGCTCCGCCCGCAAATTGGACACCTGTTATAATGACGCGCGCTGAATTTCTGTTTCCTCTGGGCCTTAACAATAAGTGACTTCCTTGCCAAAACAACCTCCCTATTTACCTCTAACAACCCTAATTCCTGAAAGGCATCCCTAAATGCTTTAGTAGAAAAAGACCTTCTGCATCGGTTTTGGCCGTTGTCACAATGGAGATATTGAGGCCTTTCATCTTGTCTATCTTATCATAATCTATCTCTGAAAAAACGATAAACTCTTTGATCCCTATGCTACAATTGCCCCGGCCATCAAACCCCTTATACGAAAGGCCCCTGAAATCCCGAACCCGAGGTAAAGCCGCATTGAAGAGTTTATCCAAAAAATCGAACATCTTTTCACGTCGTAGAGTCACCATACAACCTATGGGCATCCCCTCACGGAGTTTGAAACCCGCAATCGATTTTCTGGCCTTAGTCACCACTGCCTTTTGCCCCGCAATCATGGTGAGTTCCTCAACACCAGAATCAAGGATTTTGATATTCTGTATCGCTTCTCCCAAGCCCATATTCAAGGTAACTTTCTCGATATGCGGAACAGCCATGATACTCTCATAGCCAAACTCCTTTATCATAGATGGTATCACTTCCGAATGGTATTTATCCTTCAATCGAGACAACAGTTCTTCCTCCCCAGCCTGTAAACAGTTACTGCCTGTCCATCGGCTCGCCGCATTTCTTACATACACGAACCTTTGAACCATCTTCTAATAAACGCTTTCCGACCCGTGTAGGCTCAGTGCATTTATCACAAACAATCATCACGTTGGAGATGTTTAGCGGAGCCTCCTTTTCAATAATGCCCCCCTGCCCGGTCTGGGGACTTGCCTTGGAGTGTCTTTTAATCATATTGATCTTTTCGATAATTACCCGCCCTCTCTCACTATCGACCTTCAAAACCGTGCCGATCTTGTCCACTTCTCTCCCAACACGAACAATTACCTTGTCATTTTTTTTGATTTTAGGATGCTTTTTCCGCACTTTTATCGCTCCACAGCGCTGATTTATATGTTCCTCACATCTGGAGTGGTAAACTCCCGATTAGAGCACCTCGGGGGCCAGTGAAATAATCTTCATAAATTTTTTCGCCCTCAATTCCCTTGCCACAGGGCCAAAAATCCTGGTCCCAATAGGCTCACCTTGGTCGCTAATCAAGACAGCAGAGTTATCATCAAACCTAATATGAGATCCATCAACCCTGCGGATCTCCTTAGCGGTTCTGACGATCACTGCCCTGACAACTTCTCCCTTTTTGACCTTGGAATTTGGCATTGCCTCTTTAACGGCCACTATAATTATATCTCCCACGCTTGCGTATCTCCTCTTGGATCCACCCAACACCTTTATACAGGAGACTAATTTAGCACCGGAATTATCAGCTACCCTTAATCTCGTTTCAGTTTGTATCATTTCATCAACTCCGGTGAACTATTAAACCGCTTGACTCTTTTCAACAATGTCAGCGACCTGCCACCTCTTTCTTTTACTGGTAGGCCGGCTTTCAATGATCCCCACCTTGTCGCCAATCTGGCAAATATTGCTGGGATCATGCACCATATATTTAGCACGCCTTCTGACATATTTTTTATATATTGCGTGTTTTGTCAGACGTTCGACCAAAACCACGGCCGTCTTGTTCATTCGGTTACTAACAACAGTTCCCACCAGTCTTTTTCGCTGTCCACGTTCTCCCATCACTACCTCGTGTTACTCTATCGCGCCAGAAATCGATAATTCCCTAAGCACGGTTTTCACTCGCGCCAGATTTTTTTTTGTCTTGCGGATTATAGCGGTATTTCCTAACTGTCCCGTGGCTTTCTGAAACCTCAGGTTAAACAGCTCCTGACTCGCCTCTTTCTCTTTCTCTTTTAGCTCTTCTGAGCTGAGTTCTCTCAGTTCCTTGGCCTTCATGAGCTTATGTTCCCCTAACTATGAATTTCGTTGCAAACGGTAGCTTATATCCTGCCAAACGAAATGCCTCTCCTGCCACATCTTTTGGCACTCCCTCCAGTTCATAGAGGATTCTTCCGGGCTTTACTACGGCTACCCAACTATCTGGAGTAGCTTTACCTTTCCCCATTCTGGTCTCTGCAGGTTTCTTGCCGACTGGCTTGTCCGGGAAAACCCGTATCCAGACTTTTCCTCCACGCTTTACATGTCTTGTTACGGCAATCCGGGCCGATTCTATCTGCTGGGCAGTCATAAGACCACATTCCAATGCCTGCAAACCATAATCCCCGAATTCAAGCGTACTACCTCGGAAGGCCTTCCCTTTTGTCCTGCCTCTTTGTTTTTTACGATACTTGATCTTCTTTGGACTCAGCATAA
>CAZFSF010000078.1:4832-13440 GCA_964522045.1 uncultured Desulfobacteraceae bacterium | reverse complement strand
CCCTCTGGCCGGAGATCAAGGGCTGTCTTAATAAGGGTGATGCCCTCTACTTCTCACACGGATTTTCCATCACCTACAAAGATCAGACAGGTGTGGTCCCACCCCCGGATGTGGATGTGATTTTGGTGGCGCCCAAAGGTTCGGGTCGTACGGTTAGGACCAATTTTTTGGCCGGAAGCGGGATCAATTCCAGCTACGCCGTTTTCCAGGACGCCACGGGTCGGGCACTTGAGAGGACCTTGGCCGTTGGGATTGCTATTGGCTCGGGCTATCTCTTTCCCACCACCTTTGAAAAGGAGGTACACAGCGATCTCACCGGTGAACGGGGTGTCCTGATGGGTTGTCTGGCCGGTGTTATGGAGGCGCAGTACGCCCTCCTGCGAAGGCATGGACACAGCCCCAGCGAGGCCTTTAATGAAACAGTGGAGGAACTGACGCAGAGCCTCATCCGGTTGGTGGCAGAAAACGGGATGGACTGGATGTTTGGCAATTGCAGCACCACGGCCCAGAGGGGGGCACTTGACTGGAGCGGGAGATTCAGGGATGCGGTTGCGCCGGTCTTTGATGATCTCTATGAGAGTGTGGTGTCCGGTGAAGAGACCCGGATCGTTCTGGAGACAAACAGCCGTCCCGATTATCGTGAACGGCTTGAAAATGAACTTGCCCAGATCAGAGGGTCTGAGATGTGGAAAGCCGGGGCCGCAGTACGTTCCCTGAGACCGGAGAACCGGAAGAAGACGGGTGCATGATATGTAGGATCGGGTGAGGGGGGGGTTCCATCTGGAAGTCCCCCCTCCCCTATTTTGATTATCTCTCTTTGCTGCTGCAAGCAATATCGCGGGCATAAATAGATGTTTGACTTCGTGTTTTTGGCAAAACTGATGATTTCGGTTTCGATAGTTGTTTTTCTATCCTGGATAGCCGAACATGTGAGCCCCAAAGTCGCCGGACTTTTGTCCGGTTACCCATTGGGAGCGGCCATCGCCCTTTTTTTTTATGGTCTGGAGATAAGTCCGGAGTTCGCTTCAAAAAGCGCCTTATATACTATGATCGGACTAGTGGCCTCCCAGACGTTTGTATACTGTTACTATCGAGCTTCGGTATATTTTAAAAAATGGAATATTTTTTGTTCATCCATGATCGCCGTAGCAGGCTACTTTCTTGCCATATGGTTTCTCCACTTCATCAAACTCAATCATGTTCTTGCTATTGTCGTGCCCATAATATCTATTTTTCTGTTTTCGTATCTTTTCAGGGAGATTGACAATGTGAAGATACAGAAAAGACTGACATTAAATTACCGGCTTCTTTTTCTAAGGGCCATATTCGCAGGCGCCATCATTCTGGTGATCACCGGAGCGGCGAAATGGGTGAGTTCAACCTGGGCAGGTCTTCTCTCTGCCTTCCCGGTTACGCTCTTTCCCCTTATGCTCCTCATCCATTTCACATACGGCAAAAAGCACGTTCATACAATTATCAAGCATTTCCCTATGGGACTGGGATCTCTAATTACCTATTGCCTGAGTGTTTCGATCGTGTATCCGGTTTGCGGTGTTTACCTGGGGACCTTTGTATCGTTTACGACGGCGACAGTCTATTTACTAATCTATTACTTCATAACCGCGAAGCTGAAAGGTTCACGGAAGGCAAAATTAACCAACCTTCTGCATCCTTTGCGTCTCCGCTGTTAGAAAAATACGCCTGAATCTCTGGATACGTGCACGATTAGAAAAGAGATAGGTTGAGGAGAAAAATAGTCATGAAAAAAAGTTATAACATTGCCGTAATACCAGGAGACGGTACAGGGCCTGAGGTGGTGGCCGAGGGTGTAAAGGCCCTGCAAGCCATTTCAAAACAGTTTGCCATTGACTTTCAATTTACAGCCTTTGATCTGGGCGGAGAACGATATCTGAAAGAAGGCATCCTGGTAACAAATGAGGAGATAAGTCAATTGAAGACCATGGATGCCATATTCTTGGGCGCTATCGGCCACCCGGATGTCAGCCCCGGGATTTTAGAGAAGGAGATTCTTCTGCGGCTGCGCTTTGAATTAGACCTGTATATAAACCTCCGGCCAGTCGATCTTTTTCCTGGCGTAGACACCCCTCTCAAGGACAAAGGTCCGGAGGATATAGACTTTGTGGTGGTGAGAGAGAATTCCGAAGGGATGTATGCGGGAGGAGGCGGGTTTTTCAAAAAAGGGACCCCGGATGAAATTGCCATTCAGGAGTCTGTCAATACGCGCAAAGGGATCGAGAGATGCATACGGTACGCCTATGCATACTGCATGCAGCGGAACAAGAAAAGGCATTTGACACTTTGCGCTAAGACAAATGTCCTTGTTTATGAGTCTGATCTATGGTTCAGGGTTTTTCAAGAGATTCATAAAGATTACCCTGATATCACAATCAACTACCAGCATGTGGATGCCCTCTGCATGTGGATGATCAAGAACCCGGAGCAGTTTGATGTGATAGTAACTAACAACCTGTTCGGAGACATTATCTCTGACATAGGCGCAATAATCCAGGGAGGCTTAGGCGTTGCGGCCGGCGGGAATATGAACCCCGAAGGGACTGCAATGTTCGAACCGATAGGGGGGTCTGCGCCCAAATATGCGGGCTCAGGCAAGATCAACCCCCTGGCTGCCATTGCCGCTGTTCAGATGATGCTCGAGTACTTAGGTGAAGATGATGCTGCTGAAAGACTCCTTGCGGCCATTAAGAATGTGGTGAAGGAGAAGCTGAACAGCCTCGATGCCGGGAAGATGGGATATTCCACTAAGGAGGTGGGAGATTTGGTTGTGGGCTGTCTGGATTGATGAGATTGCTCCTCAGGAAATGCACTCTGTCCAGGATAATGACGTTGATTTCTTCAATCGCTTAACAGCAGCCTGCCCCTTTGGGCACGTTAGGTTTCCCAACGCCACTTCCCACATCGTTATCCGGCTCAATCACGCAGCAACATGAAGATGCGCCCCGGCCCAAGGCCGTATTGATAACAGCCGCGGCGCAGCCCACACCTGCCCGGACGGTCACGGCCTCTGTAGGGCAGTTCCGGGAACAGGCGCCGCATTCCATGCAGAGGTCCCGATTGTCGATCCTGGCGTGCCCGTTATTCATACTGAGGACCTCATGAGGGCAGACTATCAGGCAGATCCCGCACCCTACACACCTCTCCTGATCAAGTTTTAGGGTCACCACACCCTTGAGATAGACTAATTTTCCCATTTTACAGACTCCTTAAACCACAAACAACGACCCCAACCACAAGAACAACCCTGCCGCACCCGCAGCAATCTCCAGGGGCACCGCCCATTTCATCTCTTTCTTGACCCCTGAAAGGGAGGTGTAGGTGGAAGCTCCGGTGAAATCCATGGCCAAATATGCCGTAATGGCGGGGACTAATAAGAACCATGCCACGGTTTCGGCGCGGAAAGCCCAATTACTGAAATCTCCCGCCCGAAAGGCCGTAAGTATAATGGCCGTTATAAGGCCCAAGGTCGCCCCTTTCACGGAGAAGGCGCGACCAGGGAGCCATGGCAAGAGTATGGGCGTCAGAACCACGCCTGCCGCCACCGCACTCAACAAGGCAATCACGGCAAAGAGACCTTGGCTAAATGCGCCGGCCCAGAATCCCCCTTCCCCGCCAAAACCGCCGACAATGAAAAAGATAGGAAGTATGATAATGGCCCATTTGAGGGCAATAACCAGTTCCACCGGAACAAGCACTGTCCTTTCCCTGGTCGTAAAACTCTTTTTCCGCATCTCGGGGGTTGCTTTGAGTCCTGCATCCAAAAAAACGGGCAGATCCGTTGCCTCGATGGGGCCATAGAAGACCTTGAAACTGGAGAGTTTTTTTACCTGGTGGGCTGCTACCCCAGGGCCTGACAACTGCGGCAGAATCAACTCCCGATGGGACACGATCTGCGCCAGTCCGCTGGACTGGATACGCTTTGCCAGTTCCTCTGTGCCGAAGGTCCCTTTTCCTGCCGCACACCAGACATTGATGCCGTTGGTGTCTAACACCAGTATCCATGCATCGCGGCCTGGCAAGGCCTCGCGCAGCCGGTCAAAGCTCATCTTATAATTGGCTGTGACCAGGACCGGGGTATGCTCATCAGGATTCCCGAGGGCATACAATCCAGGTTCGATGGTATATCGCATGCGACCCACGCCCCACCGGGCCTTAATGGTTCCCCAATGATCGGCCCTTGACAAGGTGGAGGAAATCCGGGGAAGGGTTCCCACCTTAGTCTGAATAGAACCCACCACAAATGGCTGGTCAAGACTGGGAGGACTCAACTGAGCCTTTCCTCCCTTGGGTCAGCAGCTACCTGTGGGGGTTTGACTGGCTTCGAAGTCTATTGTCTTCAGCATCACAAGGTCGTCTTTTACCCGATTCATACGAACCACTCCGTTCTCCGATTAGATGTTACGTCCGCAACCGAACTGTTTGTCACTACTCAGGGCAACCGACCTAAAAAACCATTGGGACATATCCATCTTTTAGAAAATCGGAGATTATGCTGCCAACGTATTCCACCTTAAGCCCAAGATCCTCAATCTTTTCAGAGATGCCTTCACGGTCGGAGATGAACTTACAGGCGATCGGTTTTTCCACAGCCCCAATCTCCTTCGCAGTCTTGGCTATCATTTCGTCTTCAACAAGGAGACGCTCTGATGGGCCAAAAAAGACCACCTTGACTTCGTCCATCCAACCCTCTGCGAGTGTCCTGCTTGCATACATTAAGCCTGTTAACGCCTTCTCGTTTTCACCGGTAGCTATTATCACCAATAATTTAGAGCTCATAGTCATCTTCCTCCTCAAGTATTAAATCTTTATGGTTAGTATTTAGTGCCCGAACGAAAACTTTCTTTTTAGCCAATCTCTGCGTCAGATGAAAATTTTAATCCTCAAAATACTCAGTGTATTCCTGCGGTTAAAATTTTGATCTTCCTTGACCTTGACAAAAAATCCTAGTTTTCGTTCAGACACTATTTATGGCCCTTTCAGGGACCGTTTTATGAGGGCAAGATAATATTCCATGATGCCCTCGACCGAGCAGTAACAAACGCGTGGCCCATCAATCTCTCCCTGTATCCAGCCCGTCTCTTTTAATACCTTCAGGTGCTGGGATACACTTGATTGTGCCAAAGGAAGGGCGTTAACTATGTCACCGCAAACACACCTTTCTTCAAGAGGTTTATTTTCGAGCATACGAACGATCTCTACCCGAACAGGGTGGGCAAGTCCTTTGGAGAGTTCGGCTAATCTTTTCTTACGTGCTTCAAAGGGCAGTTGCTCCACCTCATTTGGGTCCACTGGATTCCCTTTGCATGTAAACTTTACTGGTTTCATGTAGATACAGAGTTCCTTAAATAATCGTTTATCGTAGATATACGATAATAAGGCGTAAACATTCTTCTGTCAAGCACATTTTCGTAAATCCTGAAAAACGAACATAATATTGGCTGTGATACCCTGGTCGTCGAATGAAGCAGAACTGATTTATTTCGTTTGCTGTTCTGCGTGATTCCCGTGTAAAATAAAAAATTTAGGCGTAGATATATCCGCATCGGGAGGATCGGGATGAACATAAAAGGATTGCTCTGCATCGGACATAGGGGCGCGATGGGCCATGCCCCCGAGAATACCCTTGCATCGTTTCAAAAGGCTCTTGAACTGGGCACACCATGTGTGGAACTTGATGTTTACTATGTGGACGGTAACCTTGTGGTGTTTCATGATGATCGTTTGGAACGAACAACTAATGGATCAGGATATTTGCTTGACCAGAATTTCGACTACCTGCGCTCTCTCGATGCCGGGAATGGCGAGAAGATTCCAACCCTCCGTGAGGTGTTCGAAGCAATAGATTTGCGAGCGGGAGTGAATATCGAGTTGAAGGGGCCCGGTACGGCTCGCCCTGTTGTTGAATTTATCTCTGCCCTACGCAAACATGGTTGGAATGATGACTTAATTCTGGTGTCGTCCTTCAACCACCGTGAACTTTCAGAGGTGCGTCGAATAGAGTCGCGGATAAGGCTTGGGGCGATGATTGTCGGTTTACCGGTCGATGATGCTGCCTTTGCGGCTGTGCTTGGGGCATATTCGGTCCACGTCTCCCTGGAATTTGTTGACCACAGGTTCGTTGACAATGCCCATTCTCGCGGTCTAAAAGTTTTTGTCTTCACCGTCAATCATCCTGACGATATATATAAGATGGAAAAACTCGGAGTGGATGGGGTATTTACCAACTATCCCGAAAGAGTTTTACGACATCAAAAGGACGGAGGCATCATCGGCTGGGTCTGACAATGCTAAGGGCTTGCGCGAAGTCTCCTATGGCCCGATGGACCCTCTCCGCCCTTTTTCCCAGCAGGATACCGTGGCGGTTGAAGTTAAAAAGTCGGTATTCCTTGTCTATGGAGCTAATGAGCTCAAATACCTTCCTTGATCCTTTTGGATCCACTATGGGATCTCCGTTTGCCTGGATCACAAGGGCAGGGGCTTTGATTTGGGGCAGCTTTTGTTCCACGGATTCCATTAGCAGGCTCAGCTCTTTGACACCACATACGGGATTTCGGAAGTAGTTGATGTGGGGATTTTCAGGCCTGTTTTCTAAGAATTCCTTTTTTGCGCCATCTATGTTAATGAGATCCATGCATCGGTTCCACACACCTACGGCAGGAAGAAATTTCACGGAGAAGTCCTGAAGGCGAAGGGGAGGCGATACGGCAAATACGCCCGCAAGACCTTCTAACCTTGACCCAAGATCCAGTGCCAGACCCGCCCCGGTGGAAAACCCTCCAACGATCACCCTTTTGCACAAACTGCTGACAATGGCATACCCTTCGTCGACGGATTCCATCCAGTCCGTATACGTTCTGGTGGACAGGTCATCGGGAGATGTTCCGTGCCCGCTCAAGCGGGGAGCGTAAACGAGAAAACCCCTTTTGCCGAGATAAACCGCCAGTTCCTTTACCTCCGCGGGTGCTGCCATATATCCATGGATCAAAACAATACCGGTCCCCCTGAACCGGTTCCCTATCAGATAGGGCATCCCTACCTCTTTGTCTTTGGATTCCCCTTCCAGATGGAAGACTGCATAGTCCTCTTCAAACCGCTGAATGGCTTTATTCATCAGTTTCTCTGCAATCTGGCGCTTCACTAAGAAACCCGGGCGCCAAGAAATACGGCGGATTTGACGCTGAAGTTTTTTAAGAGGTTCCACCTCATTTGCAATGACCTGCACCGGATTATCAATACGCACCCGGTGAAAATCAAAACCGCTTCTAAATTTGGCGCGATCCTTGATCAGCCCCCCTTTCTCCTTTGTTATAAGTCCCTTGTTTAAGGCCAGCGACAGGAACTCGTTGTACTTGTGAAAACGGTCGTCCGTAAGGAGAGGAACTTGATCTTTTCTAAGGTCTCCATGCAGATAAATGCCCGTTTGGTTCAGCTTTAGGGTAGCCGCGAGGAAGACCCTTCTCCTGAAATCCATTTCATCGATTTTCCTGCGAGGGATCGCCTTTAGCATGGAGGCAAACAGGTGATCGTGGTTTACCGTGGTCATACCGTAGATGGCCGACATGTATTTGAACATGATTTTCAACGCCATCCTGCGCATGATCCGTCTTGATGGGATCGGGTCGTCAAAATTGATTCTGCGGGTGGCGGCAATATCTTTCAAAATAAATGGTCTTTGAAGAAACTTTCCGATTTCGATCGGTTCTCCGAATCGGATGTCCACATCAACGCCGGATAGAAGCATTGTGCCTTCTGCCATAACCTCTTCAATGGCCCGTTCGGAAAAATCATTGAGAACCTTGGGCAACAGGGTGCTGATCATGTTCTCATGTGCCCTCAAGGGATAATAGGTGATGTTTATCGGAACGATATAGGTACGCCTATTTAAGATTGGTTTAATAGAGTCTATTTGAAAATAGGCCATAAGGCGTTTTGCCTCATCAGGTGCGACGTCTTTCAAGGCCTTTAATCTCTGCCTGTAGAATTCCGTCCTGATCGCAAGGGTCGCGGCCCCGCTATGCGGCGGATGTTTTTTGCCCCCCGCATAGGAGATCATATAACGGCCTTTCTCAACGATCTTTTTGTTTTTTACCATACGTCCTTCGGGATAAATTATCCATATGGCCTCTCCGGTGAGAAGGGTTTTTACCATAAGGAGATCCCTGTCAGGATCACGGGTAGAAATAACACCCAACTTATCGAAGATGGCAGCGAGACGACCTTCAAATAGGCTGTAGTCGGCAAGTGACCATACCGGAAGTCTTGTGAGTTGGTGGAGGTGGTGAGGCAGAAACAGGGTTTCGATCCTGGTAAAATGGTTGGCCACGAAAATTATCGATCCATCGGGGATGTTTTCTTTACCATGAATATTGATCTTGAGTTTTGAGAGTTGAGAGAGTCCTTTTATGGCAAGGCTTGTTGTCAGGTAAGCGAAATTGTTCATGGATACTCATCCTCGCAGAAGATGTGCCCCTCATATCTCAGGCCGTGTGAGCTTGGTGGTATTTGATGCCCGCTGAACAAAGGTTGTAGCATATAAATGTATATTATAAAATTACAGGGAGAAAGGCAATAG
>CAZFSF010000078.1:0-4732 GCA_964522045.1 uncultured Desulfobacteraceae bacterium | reverse complement strand
AGATGCTGACGGTGCCGGTATCATGCGTAAGGCAAGGGGGTATTTCGGATTTGAGGTTGACGATGTCCGGGTGATCCGGGTCTTGACCATTGATGCCCATCTGGGGTTGGAACAGTTGGCGCAGATCCGGACAGAGATATTTACCAACCCTGTGACTGAGGAATCCTCCTATTCCCCGATCGCACGGGAGTTTGATTGGCTCATATGGATCGGCTTTCGCCCGGGAGTCCGGGATACCGCCGGGAGCACGGCGGCCGAGGCCGTTGAGGATCTTCTGGGAATGGAATTCAAGCCGGGTGAAGCCATTTATACCTCCAAACTCTATGAGATTAGAGGGCGCCTTGACGAACAACAGGCCCATAAGATCGCGGGCGATCTGTTGGCCAATGAGGTTATCCAGCAGTGGAAGATATTCTCGCGGGACGAATGGCGGCCCGATGAAGGGATCGGTCTGTTGGTTCCGAAGGTGATTCTTGACCACGAGCCAGAGGTCAGCACCATATCCATCCAGAGCAACGATGAACTGAAGAGAATATCCGATGAGCGAAACCTTGCGCTTCAAGAGAGAGACATCCCCGTTATCCGGGCCTATTTTCTGAGAGAAGAAATACAAGATGAGAGGAAAAAGGTAGGACTCGATCTCCCTACAGATATAGAGCTGGAATATATATCCCAGGCCCGCAGCGACCACTGCAATCACAACACCTTCAGAGGACTTTTCAGGTATCACGACCTTTACACCGGAGAGAGGGAGATCGTGGATAGCCTCTTCAAATCGTGCATTGAAAATCCTACCCTGAAGATCAAAGAGGAAAAAGAGTGGGTAATATCCGTTCTGTGGGATAACGCCGGCGTGGGGCGATTTGACAATGACCACTATTATGTCATCACAGGCGAGACCCACAACAGCCCCTCCAATATGGAGGCTTACGGGGGCGCCATTACAGGGATCGTCGGGATCTATCGAGATCCCATGGGTACGGGAAAAGGATCAAAGCTGATTTTAGGGATGTACGGGTACTGCGTTGGTCACAGGGATTATCAGGGTGACCTGACACCCCATCTCCATCCCAGGCGACTGCTTGACGGGATCATCGAGGGGGTAAGGGACGGGGGGAACAAGAGCGGTATCCCCACCCCCTTCGGGTTGCTCCTTTTTGACGAAAGCTATACAGGGAAATGCCTTGTCTTTGTAACCACCATGGGGATAATGCCCGCTCTGATCGGGGCAGAGTCATCCCATAAGAAGACCACTGTCCCCGGGGATCTCATTATTATGTCGGGTGGCAGGGTAGGTAAAGATGGCATTCATGGGGTGACAGCCGCATCGGAAACCTACAGCGAGCACACCCCGGCTGGTCATGTCCAGATAGGAGACCCGTACACCCAGAAAAAAATGCATGACTTTTTGAACGAGGCAAGAGATGAGGAACTCATATCCTTCATCACCGACAATGGGGGTGGGGGTCTCTCCTCATCCGTGGGCGAATCGGCCCGTTTCAGCAACGGCTGCGTCGTGGAACTCGACAAAGTGCCCATGAAATATGAAGGCCTGGATCAATGGGAGATCTGGATCTCCGAGTCCCAGGAAAGGATGACCATTGCCGTAAAACCGGAACATATAGATCGATTCATGGAGCTTTCTCAAAGGCATTCGGTTGAAAGTACTGTGATTGGAGAATATACAGATTCCGGATTCCTGCACCTAATTTATAAGGGGAAGACCTGCGCCTACATCAGGATGGATCTCTTGGAATCCGATTTTCCCCAGTGGGAATTTGATGCCGAGTGGATTCCCCCTGAAGCGAGGGGACTGGCAGAACCGGTTATCAGCGAAGTTGGAGACCATGGCGCCCTCCTGAATGCCATGCTTTCCCGGACCAATATATGCGACCGCAGTTGGATAACAAGACAGTACGATCATGAGGTTCAGGGAACAAGCGTCATAAAACCGTTGGTAGGAAAAAAAAGGGACGTTCCCTCCGATGCCGCGGTTATCAGACCGCTGCTCGACTCCGAAAGGGGCATAGCGGTTTCCCAGGCACTTAACCCCTTCTATTCAAAGATTGACACCTACCATATGACCGCTGCCACCATTGACGAGGCTGTCAGGAAGGTCCTGGCCGTGGGTGGAGATCCTGACCACTTAGGCGGGGTAGATAATTTTTGCTGGCCGACCATTGAATATGATCCGGTAAAAAATCCTGATGGCAGGTACAAGGCCGCACAATTAGTAAGGTCCTGTTTGGCATTGAGGGATTACTGCCTTGACTACGGAATACCACTCCTGTCCGGGAAAGACAGCATGTATATCGACGGAAATTTAGAAGGCCCCTTTGGAGAAAGGCGTAAAGTGTCGGGATTGCCCACGCTCCTCTTTACCGTGTCGAGCGTAGTTAAGGAGATAAACAAGTGTGTCTCCATGGATGCCAAATTCCCCGGAGACATTGTTTATATTTTAGGCGAGACCAGGAATGAATTGGGTGGGGGTGAGTTCTATCAAATGATGAACTATGTCGGCCTTAACGTCCCAAAGGTGGGTGCAAAGGCGTTATGGCCTCAATACCTGGCGCTCCATATGGCCATATCCGAGGATCTGATTTCATCATGCCATGCGGTTTCAAGGGGGGGACTTGCAGTGCATTTGGTCTTAGTGGCCATGGCAGGCGAACTCGGGATGGAGATAGATCTCTCCTTGATCCCCGGTTCTGCCGGGCTCACACCAAGCCAGGTACTCTATTCGGAATCGTGCGGGAGATTTGTCATCACCGTTGCTCCCTGGAAAAAAGAGCGGTTCGAGGAGATCTTTTCCGGTATGAATATGGAGAGGGTAGGTGAAATTACGGAATCCCCTTTATTCACCATGAAATCAGATAACGGCGAGCCGATCATCAGGGAAGAACTATCTAAATTAAGAGATTCATGGAAAATGCCTTTTGGAGATCTGATATGACACCGATAAAAGCGCTGGTCCTTACGGGCTACGGGCTCAATTGCGACTATGAAACCGATTTTTCTTTGAAATCAGCGGGCGCTGATTCACACAGGGTCCACATCAATGAGCTGATTAGCGGGAAAAAAGATGATATTCAAATCAGATTGAGTGACTATCAAATCTTGGTTTTCGGAGGAGGGTTTAGCTGGGCAGATGACCATGGGGCAGGCGTCCTGATGGCCTCCAAGCTGAAAAATCATATTGGTGAGGAGATAGAGGAATTCATTCAAAACGGCAACCTCATCATCGGTATATGCAACGGCTTCCAGACATTGGTCAATCTCGGTCTCCTTCCTGGTTTCGGGGGCCAGTACCGGGAGCGTTGCGTGGCCCTGACCTATAATGACTCAGGCAATTTCATTGATACCTGGGTTAGGCTTAAGGTCAACCCGGCCTCACCCTCTGTTTTCACCAAGGGGCTTTCAGATTTAGAACTCCCTGTGAGGCATGGTGAGGGAAAGTTTTATGCCTCTGATGAAACCATTGAACAGCTCTTTGAAAACAGGCAGGTTGTGTTGCAGTATGCCGATGAAAATGGAGAAGAAGCGGATCGTGCATGGCCCCTTAACCCCAATGGATCACTCCGGGACATCGCAGGGATATGTGACCCTACCGGTCGCGTCTTCGGCCTGATGCCCCATCCCGAGGCCTTTAACCATTTCACCAATCACCCTGACTGGACCAGGAAGAAACAAGAGCTTGCACGTCAAGGCGGGGGGACTCTTCAGGAGGAGGGGGAAGGGATCAATATCTTCAGGAATGCGGTAGACTATTGCAGAAGTTAGCGGGTTATTGAGCCACCCATTTGCAGCGATGAAAACGCTAAATTGGAAAATCCCTGTTTCAATTCTTATTATTTCCTTTGCATATCTCTGGAATATTGGAACCCCCGTAATGTGGGGGGACGAAGCAGGCACCGCAATCTTTGCACGGAACATAATTAAGACGGGAGTTCCTGTCGGGTTCGATGGCAGAAACCTTGCAGTTTTTGGGAACTGCGCATCTGTGAGTACGTCGCTTTTGTCAAAAAAAATCCCATGGGCGCAATTCTATATTGGCTCACTCTCTATCATGTTCTTTGGGGAAACCACGGTTGGAGCCAGGCTTCTTTTTGTATTGATTGGGATGTGCGCCTTTTTCCCTCTTTACTCTGTCCTTAAAAAACAAAGCCCCCATGCTGCGCTGATCACGACACTTGTTCTCATATCACCTCAAATCGTACTTTTTCAAAGAAATGTACGCTACTACCCTATGCTTATCTTTCTATTTTGCTTTCTGCTATGGACATATTCCTATGATTTCCGATCTCAGAAATTGCGCTTCGCATTTGTTTGCATCTGTTCCCTTTTACTTTTTCATACGCATCAGCTTGCGGCATTTTGCACAATGATTTCGTTCCTGATTTTCTGCTTATTAAGAGATAGGAAATGTATAAAGATCTATCTGCCGGCATTTCTTTTGGGGTTAGCCTCATGGCTTATATTCTATATATCTTTAAAAAGCGTGCCCGGCAGCAACTACGAAATGGTTCGTCTCCTTTTTGAACACACGTCAGGGTGGGCAGCTGTTTTTTTCAATGGCATCAAGGCAAGCGTCCTTGATCTTGACTTCGTAAATGCCCTACCCCTAATGGTATGGGCAATAATATTCATCCTCGCATTGTCAAAGAGGAACAGGGGCAATATCTTTTCAGTCCTCGGAACCCCTATCAGTTTATTAATTCTGATAAATCTCGGC